>CAYVSR010000377.1:0-3433 GCA_964453125.1 uncultured Phycisphaeraceae bacterium
CGTCTGCTTGGGATGGCCCAGCGCGTCCATCCGAGCGACCACTTCCTGCCCCAGGTAGCAACCTTTCTTGAACGACACCCGGTCGTGCAGCACGCCCGTCTCGTGCGCCAGGCTCTCGGGCCCGAAGTCGATCAGGTGCAGCGCCCAGCCCGCCTCGATCCGCGCGATGTTGTACGCGTGCCACCCCGCCGGCTGCACCGCGTCGCCGCCGCCCGCCTCGAGCAGGGCATCCCACACGCGACCAACCGCGTCTGACGGCGCCAGGACCTCGAGCCCCACCTCGCCCGTCGAGTCCTGCCTGTCGATCACCACCTCGACGCCCGCGATCTCGCCGACGCACGCGCCGCCCGGCTCCAGCGCCTCCAGCGCCGGCCCCTGCGAGCGTGCGAACACGCCCGCCGCCGCGCCGCGCGCCCGCGGCCCGTGCATCGCGATGCGCCGCCACGCGGCCCCCGGCCCCTCGAACGCCACGTCCTCCGCGAATACGAACTCACCCAGCGTCCGCACCAGCCCCGGCGCCGAGATCGCATCGACGTCGATCACGCACCGGTCCTCCAACTCGATCAGCCTAAGGTCCGCGTCGATCCGGCCCTTGCGGTTCAGCCAGAACGAGCGCGCCGCGCGGTAGGGGGGAAGCGCCTTGCGGCTGACGTCCTGCGTCAGCATGCGCTGGAGGAACTCCAACCGATCGGCGCCGCGCACGATCACCGTTGCGCGGTGCGCCATGTCCATCAGCGCGCAGGCCTTCCGTATTGCCGCGTATTCCCCCTCGATGTCCCCGAACGTCGCGACCACGTCCGTTCCGGGGCCCTCGCCCGCCGGCCCGAACCGCTCGAACAGCGCCTCCGCCTGCATGTGACGCCCCCGGAGCGGGTCCGGCGACTCACGAGGCCCGTCTGTCCCTCCGAGGGCGGTCATGCCGCGATCCTACGGCCCCCGCTCCGCCCGGCCGCCCCGAATCTCACGTCCGGCGCCTACCAAACACGCCCCAAACCACTCCTCTCCCAAACAAGGGCCTTCAGCGGTATCCTCTCCGCCCTATGCCCACGCTGAATCTCGACCTCCTCAAGCGCCTCTGCGAGACCCCCGGCGTCCCCGGACGAGAGACGCGCATCCGCGAACTCATCCAGAAGGAGATCCGCGGGTTGTTCGACGACGTGCGGACCGACGCCATGGGCAATCTCCTCTGCCGGCGCGACCCGCGCGGCCAGAAGAAGAAGCCCGGCGACCACACCCCGGCGCGCAAGGCCCGCCCCTCCATGTTCTCGACCCCCGACGACAGCGCCACGCGCGTCATGCTGCCCTGCCACATGGACGAGATCGGCTTCCTCGTCCGCCACGTGGATGACAAGGGCTTCATCCGCGTCAACAACGCCGGCGGCTTCGACACGCGCAACCTCTTCTCGCGCCGCGTGAAGGTGTGCACCGCGACGGGCGACATCCCCGGCGTGATGAACCCCGGCGGCCGCCCCGTGCACATCGCCTCCGAAGAGGACAAGAAGAAGATCCCCGACATCAAGGAGATCGTCGTCGACGTCGGCATGCCCGGCCCCAAGGTCAAGGAGAAGGTCCGCATCGGCGACATGATCGTTCTCGACGCCGGCTTCCACGAGATGGGCGACAAGGTCGTCTCCAAGGCCCTCGACAACCGCATCGCCTGCTGGCTCGGCATCGAGGCCGTGCGCGCCCTCGACGAATCGCGCGAGCCCCACGCCTGCGAGGTCCACGTCGTGTTCACCGTGCAGGAGGAGGTCGGCATCCGCGGCGCCAAGACCGCCAGCGCCGCCATCAAGCCCCACCTCGCCATCGGCCTCGACGTCAGCCTCTCGTGCGACGTCCCCGGCGTGCCGGACGACGAGTGCGTGACGGTGCAGGGCGCCGGCGCCGGCCTGCACATGATGGATTCGTCGTTCATCTCGGACGAGAAACTCATCGAGGAACTCGAGGCCGTCGCCAAGCGGAACAAGATCGCCGTGCAGCGCACGATCCTGATGCGCGGCGGCCAGGACGGCGCCGCCCCCCAGCAGACCGGCGAGGGCTGCCGCGCCGCGGGCGTGGTGGTGGGCACGCGCTACATCCACACGACGACGGAGATGGCGGACAAGCGAGACCTGGCGGCGGCCCGAGACCTGCTCGCGGCGTGGCTGCCGACGGTGGCGTGAGCTTCGGTCGTCGCAGGGCTTACCGTTTCGCTTGGCTGCGTAACAGCGCGCAGCATCCGTCGGCGCTTCCGCAGAGCGCTCACCCTCACCGCGCCTGCAACTCCATCCCCACAATCACCCACTCGCGCCCCGCGCCCCGGTAGGCATGCAGCGCCGTGCAGCCGGCCTTCTCGTGCACGCGGACCGACCGCGTGTTCGACGCGTCGATCTCCGTGATCATCATGTCGAAGTCATCGCGCATCAGCGCCCGATGCTTCGCGTACATCGCCTCGACCAGGCCTCGGCCCCGGTGGGCCTTGGCGACGCACAACTGCCCCATGAAGTACCAGCGCACGTCGTGGAGGCGGGCGCCATCGGCGGCGAGCCTGTCCAACTCCTCGAACATCGGGTCGAGGATCGGGAACCGCCCGCGGAACCCGAGGGGCATGACGAGCGCGTACGCCACGACCTCATCGGTTCCACGCGGCGACGCCACCACGTGCGGCCAGGGCGAGTTCATCTCGCGGAGCAGGTCGAGGTCGTGGCGCAGCGTCACGAACCCCTCGGCACGTCGTTCGGCGTCGTCGAGCGCCACGGGCAGGTTCGCGGCCTGCAGGTCGAGAATCTGTTGCAAATCGCCGTCCGAGGACGCGGTGCGGACGTCGTACGCCCCGGGCACGCCGGGCCCGGCGTTCATCGCTTGCCCTTCGCCTGCCTCGCGCACCGGCCACGCCTCCGAGCCCCGCCGCGACGCGCTGTTCACGCGATCGCGCGCTCGCGTTGACTGTAGCCGACCGTGAGACTCGAGCAGGGGGGCGTCGCCCCACCCCAAACAAACAACCCCGAACTCCCGTCCGGGGCGCGTTCCGATTTGCTCCTCTGCTGCTTTCCCGCTTTGCTGCGGTGCGGCCGCTCAGGCCGCCACGTTCGTCGCCGACTCGATCGCCTGCACGACCTGGCGCACCGCGAAGGGCTTCTTCAGGAACGAGTCAAACCCCTGGGCCTTGAGGCCCGCGGCCTGACCGTCCGTCAGTTTCCCGCTCATCGCGATGATGCGCGTCATCTGCAGGTCGTCCGACTGGCGGACCAGCTCGGCCACCCTGCGCGCCGCGTCGGCGCCCGCGCCAGAGGCCATGCCGTCGCCCAGGTGGATGTCCAGCAGCATCACGTGCGGCTTGAACCGCTCGCACTCGAGGCCGGCCTCGAAGCCGTTGATCGCCGTGCGCACGTCGTACGACGCCTGCTCGGTCAGGGCCCGACGCAGGGCGTCGAGGATGTCCTGCTCGTCGTCC
>CAYVSR010000378.1:0-3429 GCA_964453125.1 uncultured Phycisphaeraceae bacterium
CGACGTGGCCGGGGGTGTCGATGAGGTTCAGCTTGTACATCTGCCCCCCGTACTCCCAGGGGCAGGTCGTCGCGGCCGACTGGATCGTGATGCCGCGCTCCTGCTCCTCCTGCAGGAAGTCCATCGTCGCGGTGCCCTCGTGGACCTCGCCGAGCTTGTAGTTCTTGCCCGTGTAGAACAGGATGCGCTCCGACACGGTGGTCTTGCCCGCGTCGATGTGGGCGCAGATGCCGAAGTTGCGGACGAAGCGGAGGTCGCTGGAGAACATGGACATGGGTGGGTGACTCGGGGCGTCGCGTTGTGGGCGGCGCGGGGGCGGATGCTGCGGCGATGGATGCTGAGGGGCCGGGCGCCGGGCTCGGGTGCGAGCAACGCGGGCCGGTGGCGACCGGCGGGTGGCACGACTTGTTCTGACGCCTCGTCCGCCCGGATGAGCGGCTCATGGCGCCCGGGAGGGCGCTGGCACGAGGCGGTGGCTCATCTCGGGTCGGAGTCGTCGTCGTCGGAAGAACCCATGGGACACGCTCCAGACCGGCCAGATGTTGCGGGCGGATGGCCGAAACAGACCCACCGCCCGAGGGCGACAAGTTTATCGTCTGTCAGGGTGGGGTCAAGCGGACGAAAAAGGCCCCCTTACGGGGGCCTTGGCTGGCAGGATTGCGTGCTGCGCGGTCAGTTCTTTGGCGCGGTCTCAACGCCGAGGTTCTTGACGAGGAACGCGAGGCGGTCGGCGGCCTCCTCGATGATCTTCGACGTCGGCTTCCCGGCGCCGTGGCCCGCCTTGGTCTCGATGCGGATGAGCACCGGGGCGTCCCCGCTCTGCATCTCCTGGATGGCCGCGGCGAACTTGAACGAGTGGCCGGGGACGACGCGGTCGTCGGTGTCGGCGGTCGTGATCAGCGTGGGCGGGTACTTCGTCTTGCCCTTGTTCATCAGCACGTGGTAGGGCGAGTAGGCGTAGAGCGCCTTGAACTGCTCGGGGTGCGCGGCGTCCTCCGACGAGCCGTAGTCCTCGGTCCAGAATCGGCCGGCGGTGAACTTGTGGAAGCGGAGCATGTCCATCACGCCCACGGCGGGGATGCACGCGCCGAAGAGGTCGGGACGCTGCGTCATGCACGCGCCGACGAGCAGTCCGCCGTTCGACCCGCCGTAGATCGCCAGCTTCGCGGGCTTGGTGTAGTTGTTCGAGACGAGCCACTCGGCGGCGGCGATGAAGTCGTCGAAGACGTTCTGCTTGTCGGTCTTGGTGCCGGCCTTGTGCCACTCCTCGCCGTACTCGCCGCCGCCTCGGAGGTTGGGCATGGCGTAGACGCCGCCCATCTCGAGCCACCCGAGGTTGGCGACGGAGAACGAGGGCGTGAGCGAGATATTGAAGCCGCCGTAGGCGTAGAGGAGGGTGGGGTTGTTCCCGTCGAGCTTGATGCCCTTCTTGTGCGTGATGAACATCGGGACGCGCGTGCCGTCCTTCGAGGAGTAGAAGACCTGCTTGGACTCGTAGTCGGCCGGGTTGAACCTGACCTTGGCGGTCTTGAACACCGTGCTCTTGCCGCTCACCATGTCGTAGTGGTAGACGACCGGGGGCGCGGTGAAGGAGTTGAACGCGTAGAAGGTCTCGGTGTCGGTGCGGTGGCCGCCGAAGCCGCCGGCTGTGCCGAGGCCGGGGAACTCGACATCACGGACGTGCTTGCCCTCGGGGGTCCACATGCGGATGCGGGTCGTCGCGTCCTTGAGGTACGAGGTGATCAGGGTGTTGTTGACGAAATCGACGCCCTGCAGAGTCTCGGGCGCCTCGGGGATGATGACCTTCCAGTCGGCGCGGGCGGGCTTGTTGGTGTCGATGGCGATCAGCCGGCCGCGCGGGGCGCCGGAGTCTGTGCGGATGTAGAAGACCGGGCCGTCGTTGCCGACGAACGAGAAATCAGCCTCGAACTCGTTGATCAGTTCGGTGGGCTTGGGGAACGTGCCGTCCTTGGTGATCGGCGCGAAGAAGAGCAGATTCTTGACGCCCGCCTCGGAGACGCTGGTGATGAGGTACTGGCCGTCCTCGGTCACGAACGAGCCGAACGTCCACTTCGGGTGGTCGGGGCGTTTGTAGACGAGCTTGTCTTCGGACTGGGGCGTGCCGACCTTGTGGAAGTAGACCTGCTGGTTGACGTTCGACTCCTGGAACGCCGCGCCCTCCTTCGGGGCGTCGAAGCGGGAGTAGAAGAAGCCCGAGCCGTCCTTCATCCACGATGCGCCGGAGAACTTGACCCACTTCAGATGGTCGTCGAGGTCCTTGCCGGTCGCGACGTCGCGCACCTTCCACTCGTTCCAGTCGGAGCCGGACGCGGCGAGGCCGTACGCCAGCAGCTTGCCATCCTCGCTCACCGAGGTCCCGGCGAGCGCGACGGTGCCGTCCTTCGTGAGCGTGTTCGGGTCGAGCAGCACGCGCGGCTCGGCGCCCATGGACTCCATCACGTACAGCACGGCCTGGTTCTGCAGGCCGTCGTTCTTCGTGAAGAAGTACCGGCCGCCGAACTTGGTCGGCGCGGAGTAACGCTCGTAATTCCAGAGTTCCGTCAGGCGCTTCTTGATCGCCTCGCGCTGCGGGATCTGCTCGAGGTAGCCGAACGTGACCTTGTTCTGCGCCTCGACCCAGTCAGCGACTTCCTTCGAGGTCCGCGCGTCGTCCTCAAGCCAGCGGTACGGGTCGGCCACCTTCGTGCCGTGGTACTCGTCCGTCTGATCAACCTTCTTGGTGGCCGGGTACGCGAACCCGCCGGCGAGCGCGGCGGTGGTGGGCACGAGCGCGAGCAGGAACGCGAGGCTCAATCGACGCATGGTTGCGGCTCCGGGGGTGTATGGAACTGGCCCTCGCGATGATACCGGCGGACCGGAGCGGGGTTCCGTCACGTTCGGGGCGCGTCCGGCGCTCCGAGCCCCCGGGCCTACTGCACCAGCCCCTTGGTCAGGCGCATGAACGCGGTCTCGAGATCCACCTGCTCTTCGCTGAAATGGGCCACCCGGAAGCCCGCGTTGACGAGGCGACTGGGGATGTCCGTCAGGTCGTGGGTGGCCCCGCCCTGGACGCCGTCCTCCACCGTCAGGTTGATCTGCGTGCCGTGGTCCGTCTCGGCGAGGGCGACCTTGCCCAGGCCGGGGGTCTTGGCGAGCAGTTCGGCCGCCTCGCGCGACCGCCCGGCGGGCGCGATGCGCAGGTGCACGACGCGCCCGAGTTTCGCGCGTTGCACGAGTTCCTTCACGGTGCCGTTGAACACCAGCGAGCCACGCTCGATGATGCCCACGACATTGCAGAGTTCCGCGAGTTCTTTGAGGATGTGGCTCGAGATGATGATCGTCTTGCCCATCCGCCGGAGTTCCTTGAGCAGCTCGCGGATCTCGATGCGGGCGCGGGCGCGGGGGTCGAGGCCGGAGGCCGGCTCGTCC
>CAYVSR010000379.1:0-231 GCA_964453125.1 uncultured Phycisphaeraceae bacterium
GTTCACCCGCCACGACCCTCAGGGTACCGTCCGCCCGCCCCGCGGCACAAGGCGGCGCCCGGCTCGGCGCGGTGGCACGCAGCCGGCGTGCCTCAGAAGAAATCCACCATGCTCGGCGCCGTGCCGCAGCGGGAGCGGGCGGGGGCGAAGATGGCGGACGCGGCGTCGCAGGACTCGTCGTCGGCGCTGAGGAGGCCGGCGTCGCGCAGGGCGTGGGCGGAGAGGTAACCG
>CAYVSR010000379.1:241-3420 GCA_964453125.1 uncultured Phycisphaeraceae bacterium
GTCCTGACGGCCTCGACCCAACTGGTGCTCCGGCTGTTCCGGGTGCCCGTCACGAGCTCGTTCCGCCCGGCGGCGCGGGGCGCGCCTCTGCGCGACCCTCGGCCACGCGCATCAACCATGTTCCCGAGGCCTCGGGCATGCTCTCGTCGCGCAGGGTGATGGTGAGCGAGGCGCTCAGGCCGGGGGCGTAGCCGCGGGCGGTGAGCGCGCCGGGCGCATCGGTGATGCGGAGCATCCAGCACTCGCGGATGCGGATCTGGTAGGGGTGCTCGGCCATGAGCACGAGGAGCGGGTCGCCCGGACCGGAGCGCAGCAGGACGGTGTCGCACATGCTGCGGAGGTCCGCGAGAAAGGCGAGGATGCGCCGGCCCGCGCGCGCCGTGGTGAACGCGACGTCCGTCACCGTCGCGTCGTGCTTGCCGGTGTCGTTGCGCTTCTGCGAGAGGAAGAGGTAGCCCTCGAACCCGCCGCCCCCGCCCCCGGACCCGCCCCCGGATGCGCCGCCCGCAGGCTCGAACACGAAGCCGTGGGCGGTCGCGTCGTGCGGCGTCATCACGCGGTTCCAGACGTACTCGCCGCGGTCAAGGCGGCCGTCGGCGTCGCGCGAGATGCGCGTGTACATCGCGCGCACGCCGGCGTTGTCGGCCGGTGTGAACGCGCGGGCGGTCATGGGCGCGTCCGGCTCGCCGGTGTGGCGCGCGGCGCGGATGAGCTTGGGGTTGATCTTCGTGTCGTACAGAACACCTGCCTGCTCGTAGCCCGCCGTGCGGTAGAGCCACTGCGTCGCCGGGTAGAGCGCGGAGAGCGCCACGCCCCGCTCGCGCAGTTCGCGCATGGCGCGGCGCATGACTTCCTTGGCGGCGCCCCTGCCGCGGGCCTCGGGCGGCACGGCGACGCCGGCCACGCCCCACATGGGCACGCTGCGCCCGCCGAAGAACTGCCCCGCGGGGGTGAACAGCAAGCCGCCGAGAACCTCGCCGGTCGGCGCCGTGAGAAGGCGGATGTTGTCGTGCCCGGCGCGGTCGAGCCATGGGCCGACGTCCTCGGGCTTGCTGGCGAAGGCCAGGGTGATGGCGCGGATGTACGCGTCGCGATCGGCGTCATTCCGCGCGGGGCCGAAGTGGCAGGCGCTCAGGGTCATCGTGCGCCTCCGGCGGGGCGCGCGCCTGTGGCGCCGCTCGCGCGTCGGGCGCTGATGGCGCGCCACGCCTCGCGGCAGCGGGCGGCCATCGTCTCCATCGCCGCGGGGATCACACGCACCTCGCCGACCACCGTCATGAAGTTCACGTCCCCGCTCCAGCGCGGCACGAGGTGCACGTGCGCGTGCTGCGGCACGCCGGCGCCGGCGGCGCGCCCCTGGTTCACCCCGATGTTCACGCCCTGCGGCTCCAGCGCGTGCTCAAGAATCTCGAGCGCGTCGTCCGTCAGGCGCCAGAGGGCCGCGCGCTGCGCGGCGGAGTAGTCGAGCAGCCTGCCGCGCCCGTCGCCCAGCGCGACGAGCAGGTGGCCGTTGGCGTAGGGGTAGAGGTTGAGCAGCACGATGCCGCCCATCGCGCCGTGGGGGGCGCCGTCGGGCGCAAGGCCGGGCGAGACGCGCGTGTGCTCGGCGAGGGCCTCGTCGTCGGTGCGGCGCAGCACGACGAGGTTCGCGTCGTCTTGCGCGGGGGCGGACCAGTAGTCGGCGATGAAGCAGCCGCCGGATGGGGAGTCGGGCGGCATGGGGACGGCGCCGGGAACGCCGCTGGGCGCGCCCGCTGCGGCGCACGCGCTCTCGGACGCGGCCATCGCGCGGAGGTACTTCTCTCGCCACGGGGCGTGCAACACCTGTCGGGCCGGCAGCATGGCGGGAGTGTACGAGCGGCTGTGGGGTGCATCCGATCGGCGACGGCGGGTGTACACCACGGGGTGCGAGGGCGGCGGGAGCAGTGAAACCGCGCCGCGTGATATGGTGCTCGGCCCGCCGCAAACCGTTACGGAGTTCATGATGTTCTCGAAGATCAGCGTTGCGTCCTCCCCCCGCGAGACGGCCGATGCTCTCGTGCTCGGCGTGTTCCAGCCCGAGTCGAACGGCAAGCCGGCGCAGGCCGCGCTGGACGGCGCCACGGCGAAGTTCGACACGACGGGCGAGGTCGGCGCGGCGCTGGCGCGCCCGGAGTTCAACGGCGAGGCAGGCAAGTGCCTCGACGTCGTTCTGTCGACCGGCGGCGGCGCGCGAGGCAAGGGCGGGCGCAAGGGGCGCAGCGCGGGCGCCGCTCCCGCGCGGGTGATCCTGGTGGGCTTGGGCATGCGCTCGAAGTTCGACATCGACGCGCTGCGCCAGGCGTGCTGCGCGGCGACGCGGAAGGCGGCGGAGGTCAAGGCGCAGTCGGTGGTGGTTGAACTGGCGGCGGCGGCGTCCGGCGGCAAGGGGGCGGTCGAGTCGGGCCGCGCGGGCGAGGCGTTCGGCGAGTGCGTCGGCATGCTCGCGGGCGACTTCGACGAGTTCCGCGGCTCGGCGGCGCCGGCGCCCAAGCGCAACTCGCTGCGCATCGCGTCGTCCGACAAGGGGTTCGCCAGCGGCGTGACGCGCGGCTTGGCCATGGCCGAGGCCGTGAACTTCGGGCGGCGCATCGGCAACACGCCGCCGAATGTCGCCACGCCCATGTGGATCGCGCGCAAGGCGCAGGCCATGGCGCGCGAGACGGGCCTGAAGTGCAAGGTGTTCAGCGGCGCCGAACTCGTCAAGCACAAGTTCGAGGGCATCCGGGTGGTCGGGCAGGCGAGCGAGAACAAGGGGTGCATGATCAGGCTCGAGTATTCGCCCAAGGGCAGCGCCGCGAAGAAGCAGCGGCCGCTGGTGCTCGTCGGCAAGACGATGACGTACGACACGGGCGGGCTGTCGCTCAAGGTGAACAACGGCATGCGCGGCATGAAGGGCGACAAGGACGGCGGCTGCGCCGTGCTGGGCGCGATGATGGCCATCGCGACGGTCGTGAAGCCCGACCGGCCGGTGGTGGCGCTGCTGTGCGCGGCGGAGAACTCGGTCTCGGACAACGCGTACCGGCCCGACGACGTGATGACCTTCCGCAACGGCGTGACGGTGGAGGTGACGAACACCGACGCGGAGGGGCGCCTCGTGCTGGCCGACGGCCTGTGCTGGGCGTGCAAGGAGGAGAACGCCGCGGCGGTGGTGGACATCG
>CAYVSR010000380.1:0-3395 GCA_964453125.1 uncultured Phycisphaeraceae bacterium
GTTTGGTACCGGGGACTACTTGGGGCTGACGGGGGGGGCGCCCCAACCCGGGGGTGGGCGTGGGGCGGCGCCGGGCCGCGAAACCGCCCGCGCCGACGCCGGCCCGGCCTCTGTCGCGCCGGGATTTGAATGCAGGGGCGGAGTCTGCAATGATTCGCCCCCCGGTGGCGCCACGCCGCCGCCGGGGAGTCGGCCGCGTACCCAAGTGGTCCAAGGGGACGGATTGCAAATCCGTTATTCGTGGGTTCGAATCCCACCGCGGCCTTTGCAAACGCGGTTTCTGGGAGTAGACGGGTCTCGGGGGCTGCTTGGGGCGTGAGGGGCCCCGGAGAGAGCCCCGAGGAAGACCCGTGGTGAGGCCCGGGGAGAGCGCCGGCGGCCACCGCGAGCGCGGACTGTGCTTGACGACGCGATGCAAGCCACGCCCGGACAACCCGTGCTTGTCACAGGCGCCAGCGGCTTCATTGGGGGGCGGCTCGCCCTGCGGTTGATCGAGCGTGGTTGCCGGGTCGCCTGCCTGGTGCGAGCCGGATCGCGCGTCGATGCGCTGCGGGCGGCGGGCGCCGAGCTGATCACTGGGGATGTGACCGACCCCGGCAGTGTGGGATCGGCGTTGGCACGGTCTCAGGCGGAGCTCGTGTTTCATCTTGCGGGGCTCACTCGGGCGCGGCGCTCGGGCGACTTCATGCGTGTGAACGAGGGCGGCGTGGGGGCGGTCGCGGGGGCCTGCGCGCATCGAAACTTGCCCCCGACGCTGGTTGTCGTGTCGTCGCTGGCGGCCGCGGGGGCGTGCGCGCCGGAGCGGGCGCGCCTGGAGGGAGACATCCCGGCGCCCGTGTCGCAGTACGGCCGCAGCAAGCTCGGCGGTGAGCACGCCGCAAGGAAGCACGCCGGCGCGGCGCCGATCACCATTGTGCGCCCGCCGATCGTGTTCGGCCCCGGTGATCGAGGCACGCTCGAGATCTTTCGGTCGATCGCGCGCTGGGGTGTGCATGTTGTCCCAGGGCGCGGCGATCATCGACTCTCACTCGTCCATGTGGACGATCTCGTGGAGGGTCTGCTGCTGGCGGCCGAGAAGGGCGAGCGACTTGGCGAGTTCGGATCGCAGGGGCGGGGCGTCTACTTTCTAGCCGCCGAGGAGGCGCCGACGCACGCGGAGTTGGGGCTCGCCATCGCGCGCGCGCTGGGGCGGGGATCCCCGGCGCTTGTGCGGCTGCCCGGCGCGGCGCTCAGGCTCCTCGGCGTCGGAGGCGATCTTCTCGCGCGGACGGGTCGGCGCCCGGGATGGATCAACAGTGACAAGTTTCGCGAGGCGCTCGCGGGGTCGTGGGTGTGCTCGTCGGCAAAGGCCCGTGACGAGCTGGGCTGGCGCCCCGCGGCGCCGCTCGCCGATTGCCTCCGGGAGACGGCGGAGTGGTATCGCCTCGCCGCGTGGCTCTGAACGTGCTATTCCCGCTCACGGTGGGAGCCGGGAATCCGCGGCGGGGCGCGTAGGATGTCCGATCACACATTCGTCCGCTCCCGCCGCGATCGAATACTCCACCACCATGGATGCGTCCGCGATCGCGCGCCTGGAGGCGATGGCGTTCCGGTACGGGAGGTCGTTCGACTCGTACCTGGTGATGGACCTGGATCGCTTGTATTTCTGGTCGTCCGGCGGACTCGCGGTCCTCGGGTTCGTGCTCCGGGGGGCGTACGCGGTGGTGATCGGTGGGCTGATCGGCCCAGACGAGGCAAGGGAATCGCTGCTCACCGAGTTCATGGATCGTTGCCAGCGCGAGGGATGGACGGCGTGCTTCGGGATGGCGGCCGAGCCCGATCTGCCACTCTTCGATCGGCACGGGTTCCAATCCACCAAGATCGGCGAGGACGCGCTGATCGACCTGCGTCGATGCACGTGGGAGGGCAAGGCGTACGAATGGGTGCGGCGTCAGGCGAACTACTGCGGGCGGCAGGGCCTGGTGTGCCGGGAGGTCGGCGGCCCGGAGACGGAGACAGGGCGAGGGCGCGATCGCATGCCCGAACTGGCGGAGATCTCCGAACAGTTCCTCGACCGCACGCCGCACGGGCGGACGATGCGCTACTTCGTGGGCCGGTTTGATCCGGGGCTCCTGCACCGGCGGCGCGTGTTTGCGGCCATCGCCGAGGGGGGCGCGGGCAGGGCGGAGGCGTTCGTCGTGTGCACGCCGTACCGGGACGGGGCGGGGTGGGCGATCGAGATGTACCGGTCGCGCGCCGACGCGGTGCGGGGCGCCACGCCGTTTCTGATGCGAGAGGTCATGCGGGCCTTCAAGGAGGAAGGGGTCGAGGAGGTGTCGTTGTGCCTCATGCCGGCGGCGGGCTGCGACGCGCGACGCCCGGGCGACAGCTGGCTGATCCACACCTACGCGCGGGTCACGCACCGGTATCTCAACATCGTCCTCGATACGCGCGGGATCTATCACTTCAAGACGCGCTTCCGGCCGCGGTGCGAGAGCCGCTACTGCTGCGTGTGGCCGAAGGCGTCGGCGCGCCCGCTGCACGCGATGCTGAGCGCGTGGGGCACGCTGACCTTCAGCCCGTGGCGGGCGGTGGGGCGTGGCGTGCGCCGGGTCCGCGTGCGTCGCCAGCGCGCGACGCTGATCCGGTCGTGACCGCCCCGCGCCGGCTCAGAGGGCTTTGTCGTAGATCCGGCGCGTGCTGGTGAGCTTCGTCTTCGCGCGCTCGAGCGTGCCCCGCGAGCGGGAATTGCTCTCGAGCACCCACGAGAACTCGTAGCGCTCGATCCCCCACGTAGCGGCGGCGCCCACCAGGTTGTCCAGCAGCACCACGCTCAGCCCCGCGCTCTGGTAGCCGGGAACCATGGTCATGGACATGACGCGCGCCGCGGTGATGCGCCGGCGCCCGGTCAGGAGGCGGAGGAAGCCCAGCGGGAACAGGCGGCCGTTGAGTTTGCTCAGGATCTGGTTGTAATCCAGCAGGCCGAGGAGGGCGCCGATGGGGACGGCGTCGATCTCCGCGAAGACGGCGAACCGGGGGACGATGACATGGCGGAGTTCCGCGGCGATGTGCCGGGCCTCACGCGGCTGGAGCGGCGTGAATCCCCATGTGCCTTCGAGCGAGCGGTTGTAGATGTCGAGGAAGGTCTCGATGTCCTGCTGCACGCGGGCCGGATTCAGCGATCGGATGACGAGATCGGGCCGGTCGAGCGCCGCGAGCACCGCCGGCTTGTAGCGCGCGACCAGCGCCGCCAGCAACTTGACGTCCATCTCGTAGGCGTAGAGGTCCTGCGACTTGGCGAAGCCACAGGCTTCGAGCAGCGAGGCGTAGTGCGGCGGGTTGCAGGTCATCAGGAAGCACGGGGGGTGGTTGAACCCGTCGATGAGCAGGCCGCAGGGGTAGTTCAGCGAGGGGTT
>CAYVSR010000381.1:0-3387 GCA_964453125.1 uncultured Phycisphaeraceae bacterium
CTCCTGTTTCGGTCAGTCTCGCCAGCAGGCGAACCGGTGCTTTGGGTGGGCACCCTCGTGATCTGATCGAACACCCCGGGCGGCGCGGGCGAACCCCGCGCCGCCCTGTTCGTTGCGCCGCGCTCGGCGCGCCACGGGGCGCGTATGCTGCGCGCGTGGCGCCGAAGCAGCCGCTCCGCATCGAGACCGCCCGCCTCTCCCTCGTGAACGCGGACAGGACGCTTGCGCGCCTCGTGGGCGCCGACGACCACGCGGGGCTCGGCGCGGCGCTGGGCGCGGCCGTGGCGCCCGGCTGGCCGCCCGAGATCATGCGCGATGCGCTGGCGTTCTTCGGGGCCTGGCACGACCGCGAGCCGAGCCTCGGCGCGTGGGGAATGTGGCTGTTCGTCCTGCGCGCGCCGGCGCCGGGCCCCGGCTCGCCGGGCGCGCCGACGCTAATCGGCGCCGGCGGCTTCAAGGGGCCGCCCGACGCCGAGGGGCGCTGCGAGACCGGCTACAGCGTGCTGGCGAAGTTCCAGCGACGCGGGCTGGCGACAGAAGCCACGCGGGCTTTGGCGGCATGGGCGTTCGCCGACCCGCGCGTGCACACGGTGACAGCGGAGACACTCCCCGGGCACGAATCCTCGCTGGGCGTCATGCGAAAGTGCGCGATGGTCCATATGGGCGAGGGGGCGCAGGAGGCAGGCGTCACGACCGAGCGTTGGGGCGTGACGCGCGAGTCATTCGAGCGGGCCAGCGCCGGTTGGAACCGCTGAGGCGGGCGCCGGTATCGTTTGCGGGGGCGACCATTCGAAAGGCGAATCACGCATGCGCAGCGAAGCAGACCGTCGGGCGTTCCTCTCGCACACCACGGGCCTCGGGCTGGGGCTGATGGGCGTGGGCATGGCGGCACGCGCGGCGCAGGATGCGCCCCCGGCCAAGCCCGCCGAAACCACGGCGCCGCCGGCCCCCGCGAAGCCGAAGAAGGAAAGGCCGCCCGCGCTCGACGACGCGGCCGTGAAGGAGTTCGTCGGCGCGGCGCACGGCGACCTCGAGAAGACGCGGAAGCTGCTCGACGCGACGCCGGGGCTGCTCAACGCGACGTGGGACTGGGGCGGCGGCGATTTTGAGACGGCGCTCGGCGGCGCCTCGCACATGGGACGCAAGGACATCGCGGCGTTCCTGCTAGAGCGCGGGGCGCGGATGGACCTCTTCGCCGCCGCGATGCTGGGGAAGATCGAGATCGTGCGCGCCGCTGCCGCGGCGTTCCCGAACATCGCGAAGGCGCCCGGGCCGCACGGCATCACGCTGCTGGCGCACGCCGAGAAGGGCGGGCCGGAGGCGGCGGAGGTGGCGTCGTTCCTGAAGACGCTGGGGTGATCCACCCGCGCCGAGAATCCCGGCGCGCGCCGCGGCATCCCAGCGAGTGGCATGCGACACAGATCGACCGCACTGCAGCCCGCGATTGACCCGCTCGTGGAGCGAATCGCGGCGCTGGCGGGGCGAGAGCCGATGGATTGCGCGGGGCCGGCGCCCCTCGTCGGCGTCTCGGGCATCGACGCCTCCGGCAAGGGCTTCGTCGCGGCCCGTCTGGCGGACGCGCTCGGGCGCCGTGGCCTGCGCGTCGCGCTCGTCCCGCTCGACCCGTGGCACGCGCCGATCGCGGAGCGCCTCGCGAGCCCGGGGTCGGGCGAGGACGCGGGGGAACGGTTCTACCGGCGGGCGTTCCGATGGGATGCGCTGTTCGACTCGCTGCTCGAGCCGCTGCAGCGAGATCGCGCGATCGATCTGACGACCGAACTGATCGATCCCTCGAACGACACGCCCGTGACGCACTCCCTCTGCTTCGAGGGCATCGATCTCGTGCTGGTTGAGGGCATTGTCCTGTTTCGCCGCGACCTCGCGCCCCGCTTCGACCTGCGCGTCTGGATCGACTGCACGTTCGAGACCGCGCTGACCCGCGCGGCGCTGCGAGCGCAGGAGGGGCTCGGTCCGCTGGAGACCCGCGCTGAGTACGAGCGGGTGTACTGGCCTGCGCAGCGTCTCCACGGCGCGCGCGACGACCCCCGCGCCGCGGCGCACGTGGTGATCGCGAACGATCCGTCGATCGGGTGACCCGCGGCGCCGCGGGTGGCCGGGCTCGCGCCGGTGCGCCGCCGACGCGCGGGGCAGGACGGGCTTCGGGCGGCTGGCACTGCGTTCCTTTCAGGTCGTCGGGGTGAACGGGAGAAGGGGGCTCGCTCGGGGGTACACTCGCGCGCATGACGCCGCAGCAAGCCCGCGACCTGATGCACGAGTGGACGGCGTCCGCGTCGCTGCGCGGGCACATGGAGGCCGTGGCGGCGTGCGTGGGGGAGTACGCGCGGGCGCTCGCGCCGGGCGAGGAAGACCGCTGGGTCGTCGCGGGGCTGCTGCACGACTTCGACTACGAGAAGCACCCGACGCCGGCGGAGCACCCGTTCGTCGGCGTGCGCCACCTCGAGACGCTGGGTATTGATGCGGAGATGCGCGAGGCGATCCTCGGGCACGCGGACTATTCCGGCGTGGCCCGGGCGACGGCGCTGGCGAAGGTTCTGTACGCCTGCGATGAATTGGCGGGGTTCATCGTGGCGTGCTGCAAGGTGCGCCCGGACGGGATCGCGTCGCTCGAGGCGAAGAGCGTGAAGAAGAAACTCAAGGACAAGGCCTTCGCCGCGGCGGTGTCGCGCGAGGACATCGCGCGCGGCGTGGCGGACCTTGCGCCGGTCGTGGCGGGGCTGGACGAGACGGCGCACATCGAGCGGTGCATCGGCGCCATCCGCGGGGCGCGGGAGCGCATCGGCGTCTAGCGGCCGGTGAAGGCGCGGACGAGTTCGCGGATGCGCGCGAGGTGGCAGTCGTCGTGCTCGGCCTGGAAGAACATGGAGTCGACGACGCGCATGGGCTTGTTGAGGCGCGGGTGGTGGGCGACGCGGGCGAAGAACTCGGGCGGGAAGGCCTCGAGTCGGGCGACGAACGCGGCGCGGGCGTCGCTGAACGCGCCGAGCACACCGGCGAAAGGGGTGTTGTTGTGGCCGGCCTCGTGGGTGCGCCGGTTGGTGAGGTCCGCCGCGCGCAGGGCGGGGAGGGCGGCCTCGAAGTCGTCGATGCGGCCGCTGAAGAGGGCCTCGAGGTCGGTGAGGTGGCCGACGTTCTCCTGGATGGACCAGGTGTCGCCCTCGCGCCGCGCGAGCGTCGGCGCGGGGAGGTCGCGGGTGAGGAACGCGATGCGCGCGGGCGTGCCGCGGAGGCGCTCGATGATCTCGGGGAAATGATCGGCGGGGAAATCGGAAGAGAAGGTGCGCTGGAACCAGGGGACGCGGTTGGGCATGGGGGCGCTCGGCGGGCGAGGTTGCGGGGCAGGGTAGCATCGTGTCGTGGGGCGGCTTC
>CAYVSR010000382.1:0-3359 GCA_964453125.1 uncultured Phycisphaeraceae bacterium
CGCCGGCACTACGAGACGCTCGGCTACAACCAGCGCGGGCTCCTCTTCGAGACCAAGGCGCACTCGGATTCCACGGACGCGACGCCTGATACCTTCCTAGCCTCGTACTCGTGGTTCGATCCCGCGGGTCGGGAGATCGGTCGTTGGGACCCATCGGGCCCTGGCGTCAAGCGCGAGTATGACGCGCTCGGTCGCCTCAAGAAGATGTTCGTCACGGATCGTGGTGATGACGACGCGCCGAAGCAGAGTGGGAACTTCGCGGACGTTTCCGCTGTGGACGGCGCCAAGATCGTGTCTGTTCTCACGAATGATCGCGTGCTCGAGCAGGTCGTCAATACCTACATCACAAGTGGGACAACGAATCTCGGGGCTCTCCGCCTGTCCACGAAGCACATGCGCAATCACGAGCTCACGTTCCCCCCATCCGGGAACAGCGGGGATCTCTCGATATCCACTTCGAACGCCATCGCGACCTTCACCGGCTACGTCTATGACGCCGCGGACAGACCCATCAAGACCATCGATTTCGGGACCAACCTGACGAGCGACGAGTTCGCCACGGGCGGCGCCGCGCCGTCGGACCCCACGTCGGCGTCATCGTCGGACATGGTGGCCGAGCGAACCTACAACGAGCGCGGGCTCACCGACACCGCGACGAGCCGGCAGTCCGATGGCGTCGAGGTGCGCGTGAAGTACGTCTACGACGACCTCGGGCGCACCGTCGCGTTCATCGAAAACCACACCGACGGAACGACCGTGCAACGCGACAGCGGTCAGGCCTGGGGCTGGGCGTTGTCGTTCGGGTCAGGCCACAGCGCCGGTTCGCCCGGCGACGATGTGCGGCGCGCAAGAGACCGCGCCACGATCACGACCTACAACGGCCTCGGTCAGCCGACGAACCTCGTCCTGGCCTACGACACCGGGACCGGCTCGGCGTCGGTCCAGTACCAGCGCACGAGTTACGTCTACGGCGTGCAGCGAACCGCGTCCAAAGTCGATTCGAACGACCTCCTCGCGGAGACCGTGTACCCCGATGGCGGCGCGGACACCGTGTACGCGGAATACAACGCGCTGGGTGAGCCGATCCAGATGATCGACCAGAACGGGACGACGCATCTCTACGCTTATGACGTGCAGAGTCGTCTGGTCTCCGACCACGCCTCGTCACTCGGGACGGGCGTTGATGGCTCGATCCGCTCGATCGTTCGAGAGTACGACGGGCTCGGGCGCTTGAGCAAGGTGTCCTCCCGCAGCGACGCCCCGGGCTCCGGCTCGGTGCGTAACGCGGTGGGTTTCGAGTACGAGGCGGGCGGCTTGTCGGACATCGAGCGGGTGGCGCAGAATCCGATCGGTGACATAGGCGTGGACGCGGACGATGAAGCGGACGTGGTGTACTTGCGGCAGCTCTCGTCGTCGAACAACTATGAACGCCTGACCAATATCCGTTACCCCCAGTATGAAACCTACGAGTCCTCGTATGGCTTCGAGGGGCGCACCGACGTGGCGTTCAAGTACGACGGCGACACCCTGGCGAACGCCATCTCGCGTATGAGCCGGCAGCTCTGGACGGGTCCGGAGCGGCAGTACGCTCACACCGGCTCGGGCTATGGCGCGACGGACTACGTGTACGCCGGGCTCGGGACTGTCGTGCGCCGACACTTCACGATCGACTCGACTTCGATTTCAGTTCGTCTGGACCGGCAGGTGAACACGCTCGACGGCAGCCGCACGACGGGCGTGTACCACAACATGGATAGATTCGGACGGGTCAAGCGTCAGGTCTGGCATCCGGCCACGAGCGCCGGCGCCTGGACCCCCTCAGAGGTGTTCCCGTACGTTGATCTTGCGTACGAGCACGACCTCGCTTCCAATCCACTTGGCCGGTATGACGAGAGGGGCCGTTCCGGTGACTGGAGCGACGGTCGGGCATTCTCAGCCGGATTAGACGAAGAGTACGCCTACGACCGGCTTCACCGCCTCGTGGAAGCCAAACGTGGGACGCGCGCGGGCTCGTTCACCGCTGGGGGCATCGGGCCCGCCAAACGGGCTCAGCAGTGGTCTCTGGACGCACCGGGGAATTGGCTCAAGGCCATCACCGACCTGTCTGGCAACGGCGCCTACGATGGCTCTGGATCACCTTCGGGAGTCGACCGCGTGGACACGCGCCTGCACAACCTGGCCAACGAGATCAACGACCCGGCCTCGCCGGGCAACTGGGATCGCCAGGTTTACGACCCGGCCTTGGCGACCCCTCTGGGGAGTCTCAGTCTTGTCTATGACGACAATGGCAATCTCACCTCGCAAGGCATTCACAACGGAACCTCTACGCCTGATACAACGGTCTATGTCTACGACGCGTGGGACCGGCTGGTGCGCGTAGAGATGGCTCCCGCCGAGTCAGAGTCCGGCAACGTCGTGCGCGCCCGGTACGCCTACAACGGCCTGAATTGGCGCACGGTCCGTCACGCGGACTCGGACATCGACGAGGAAGCCACTCTCGAAGAAGCCAACCTCTACTATTACGATGGCGCGTGGCGTCTCCTGGAGGAGCGCGTGGACGATTCCGCCGGGAGTCTTTCGTGGCCCTTCACGAGCTCGACTGGGTTCGCACCGGGCAAGGTGATCCAGCGGGTGTGGAACCCGACGGGCGTGGATGAACTCGAGTACTTCCATGTCGACACAGACTCACAGCTCGGCAACTTCTTCGGGAGCAGCGGCGCGACGCCCTATCACGCCCTCACCGACCGGCTGGGCAGCGTCATCACTCTGCTCGCGCGCGACGGCAAGGAAGTGGAGCGGGTCCGCTACACCCCCTATGGCGAGGCGCGTCAGCGCGATTCCACGTTTCCTGATTGCAACCACGATGACGTTGTCGACTTTCTCGATCTCAGCAAGGTATTGGCTCTCTTTGGCTTGAGCGCGTCAACCGCGACATCCGCCTACGACATCGACGCAGACGTGTACCCGGCCGGCGCGCCGGATCGGACTATCGACAATGGCGATCTGAACGCGGTTCTGGGCGAGTACGGCAACCCTGCGCCTTTGGGTGATGGCTTGCTCTCTGACCCGAGCATCGGCAATACCGTGGGCTACGCAGGTTACCTCTTCGATCCAGCGACGGAACTAGTCCTCGCGAGGAATAGGTGGTACCAGCCCAGTCTTGGGACCTTCATCACGCGCGACCCTCTGCGCTCATCGACACACCTCTACTCATAGGTTTCCAGCTCGCCATTGGTTTACTCCGATCCACTAGGACTGTCGGCCGTGCGCTATGACGGACCCGATGCAGCGATGGTCTCCTATTTGACGCGCATTAACGTATCAGCACAGATTGCGGCTAGGCGACAGCTCATCGAGGT
>CAYVSR010000383.1:0-3329 GCA_964453125.1 uncultured Phycisphaeraceae bacterium
CGCGCCGGGCGCGACGCGAATGACGCGGGCGCCGAGAGCGACGCTTCATCTCGCCCCGTGATTCGTCAGCGCGAGATCGGGCATGTGGCTGAGCCGATGTGCTGAAGCGGTCACACGCTGGGGGCTCGCGTTATCTCCGCGAGGACTTCGGACAGTGTTGCCGCCAGCCGGACCGCGTCGCGAACGTCGCGGCTATTCAAGGCGCGATCCCACGAGATGACGACCTCGCTCTCACGGAACCGCCACGTGGCCCCGCGCCGAGCGCTTGAGAACTGGGTGATCGCGTCGCGCACCGAGGGCGAAAGGAGACGCGCGGCGTGATCGGCTTCAGGCGAAAGCACGAGGAATCGGTACGCAAAGTCGGGGTCCGGCAGCGAGACCTCGCCGGCGAAGCCCGCCGATCTGAGCAATCTCGCGGCCAGCGATGATTGCGCATACACGGTCACCTCGGGCCCCGTCGGCACGCCCAACTCGAGCCATGTCGCTCGGCTGGAGCCGCGCTGCGACGGAGTGACGCGCTCGAACATCACGAACGATCGACCCGCGATCGTGCCTTGGAACTCGTGCAGTCGGACCGTTGCCCATGGAGCCTTCAGAATGCTCCAGATGGTGCGACGCGACTCACGCGCCGGCTTGGGAACGTAGCCCAAGCCCAGTTCGAGCGCTGTCCGAACGAACGATCGAATACGTGCACGCCGCCAGAGCTCCACTCCCACGGCGGCGCACGTGACGACGACAACGATCAATGCAACCAAGATCAGTTCGTCGCGGTGGCGAGCATGCAGCGGCGCTTGGCTCAGGCAGAGACCCGCTTCCATCATGCGCATGCTCCGACCGGCTCCGTTGAACTCGCTCTTAGTCCGCGCCGCGTTCATTCCAGTCTATTCGGAGACATATCCCCGGTGGTGGTCTCGGCGGGCGCGATGCGCTTCTCGGTTTCTGCTTCTCCTTGCCCCCGGTGGGCGAGGATGTCAACGCGTTTCGCGTTGACAGGAGAGGGGGCTCGGAGTTCGCGAGTCTCCGGACTGATCTTTGCGGTCGCAACGAAACGGCGCGGCCAGGCGGGCGTGGCTGCTTCATGAATGCCGCAGGGCCCAGTGAGTCCGAGCCCCCTCACCCGTCCGACCGAAGCGGTCGGCCACCCTCGCCCACCAGGGGCGAGGGCAAAGCAGTTCAGGCAGGTAACGGTGGCGGTGTCACGGTGGCGGTGACACAAACGCGAGCGTTTCGTTGAAGCGGACGGTGCGCGCCCGTCCGGTCGCGCTCTGATCGCCGGCCCGTCTACGCCCCCTCGAACCTCGCCCCCGGCTCCACATCGAGGCTCACCAGTTGCCCCGGCTTGAAGAGCGCCGCGGCTTGCAGGCCGTTGGTCGCGCACACGAAGACGACCTGCTCGTGCACGCGGACCGTCACGGTGTCCGCCGCGCGGTCGATCGATTCGATCGTGCCCTGGATGCGCCGCGGCCTGCCGTAGACCGGCTCGAAGTAGCGACCGCCGGTGTCGACGACGTCGATGCGCCGGGCCTGGGCGCGGACGACGCCGAGCACGCGCTTGCCGACGGCGTTGCCGATCGTGCCGGAAGTCTCGAGGCGGAGCTTGTAGTCCGTGCCGGGGATGGTGAGCACGACGAAGCCGTCGCCTTTTTCGGCGAGCATGAAGCGGGAGACGTTGGTTGGTTCGTTCGTCATGGTCGTGGTCATCGGCATGAGAATACTCGGTGGACGCAGGCGCGGCGAACGCCCGTCATGGCCAGCAACACGCGAACGCTCGCGAGCGAGTCATGCCGCGATGCGCTGGGGTGTTGAGGCGAGTCCGTTCCTCAATACTCACCTGTCGTCGGCGGCGACCAGTCGTTCAACTCCGGGGGAATCACAGTCAGGAGATCCTCGATCGCGACCAGAGTCACCTTGACCCATTCGACGTCGAGCTGCTCTCTCCGTGACACGCTGAGGGCGCCGTGCCCGAACGTCCAGACCGTGTTACGGCGCGCGAAGGAACGGCTCGCCTTGCGGTGCTCGATGAGCCTTTGCTGCACGTCGTTGCTTAAGAGCGTGCTGGCAAAGTGTGCATTGTCTGACCGGACACGGAACAACCGTCGGAAGTCGGGAGTGCCGAACGACAGGTTGGGACGACTGTCCGTCTCGCGCCCGATTGAGTCAACCCAGTACTCGGGTCCGATCACGGTGTGCGGCCAGGATGGTGGCACGCCGACTCGAAGTACGACCCCGCCCGATCGCTTTGGCTGCGATCCCAGGAACAGTTCTATCTCCCGACCCGCAAACGTCCCGAGAAACGCCGTCGAGTATTTCCAGCGCCGAGGCATCCCCGGCGTCTCCGCCCAGACCAACGCGTCACTCCACGTCTCCTGGCGCGCGTCCATTCCGAGCTGCTTCAAGAACGCCAACTTCGCGCGATTCCGCCGGATCATCGACCGGAAGCCCCAGAAGCTCGCGCCGATCATCAGGACGACCACTGCCGCCTCGATTCCCCGTCCGGGATTCGAGTTGGTCGCCTGCGCGACAGCAAGTAGGTGTGGGCACATGATGCACGACGCAGTCTATCGCTCGAGCTCATGCCCCCGTCTGCTGCCGCGCGTTCAGCTCAGCCGCTACCCCCAAAAAATTCCCCAGCAGCCTCGGCCCCTCGACCGTCAGGAACGACTCCGGGTGGAACTGCACGCCCTCGAGCGGCGCTTTGTCCCAGTCCCTCCTCAGCCCCATGACGATCTCGCGCGTCCCGGTGGGGGAGGCGGGGTCGTCCTCGATGGTCCACGCGGAGACGGTCCAGCCGGTCGCGGGCACGCTGTCTCGTCGGACGACCAGCGAGTGGTAGCGCGTCGCGACGAAGGGGTTCGAGAGTCCTTGGTAAATGCCGGCGCCGTCGTGGTGGACGAGGCTGGTCTTGCCGTGCATGACCCGCGGCGCCCGGCCGACGACCATGCCGCTGATGTGCCCGATGCACTGGTGGCCGAGGCACACGCCGAGGATGGGCACGCGCCCGGCGAAGCGTTCGAGGATGGCGTTCGAGACGCCCGACTCGTTGGGGGAGCAGGGCCCGGGCGAGATGATCACGCGCTCGGGGCGCAGCGCCTCGGCCTCGTCGGGTGTGATGCGGTCGTTGCGAACGACGCGCAGGTCGATCGACGGGTCGAGTTCCCCGATGCGCTGGACGAGGTTCCAGGTGAAGGAGTCGTAGTTGTCGATCAGCAGGATCACGCGCGAATCGTACGCAAACACACGCGATTCGGGCGCCCGCGGCCCTTCCGTCCCATTTGCCGCTTTGTTGCTTTGCTGATGTGCTGCTTTGCTACGCCGCCTACGCCGCCAGC
>CAYVSR010000384.1:0-990 GCA_964453125.1 uncultured Phycisphaeraceae bacterium
CGGCGCGCTGCCCGAGATCCAGGCGCTCGTGCGCAACTCGCAGGCCGACGCCGTCGGCCCCGACGTGATCGTCGGCGACCTTCCGAACCTCGGCAACTACACCTCGGGCGGCGCGGTGAACGGATTCTGCGCGTTCTCCATCGCCACCACCTCGTGCAACCTCGGCACGCAGTGGCTCCAGTGGTTCCAGGGCTCGAACCAGCACCCCGTGATCGCGCAGAACATCTATCGCATCAAGGACGGCCGCTTCGAGCAGATCGGCAACTCGTGGCTCAAGCACGGCTTCTGCGCCCTTCAGCTGGGCATCTGCGGCGCCTGCTCGCCGGCCGGCGGCGGGTGCGAGCAGTGGCTCGGCCTGGGCTGCTCCGACCCGTACTCGGCGAGCCTCAACGGCGACCAGGGCAACCTCGGGCCGCGCTGGCAGGTCAACCCCAGCACCGGCGTGTTCGCGTACCCCTTCAACGCGACCCCGATTTTCGATTTCACGCTTGACCGCCGCGTGCAGGTCGCCGCGACGGACCTCAACCCGGCGCTCAACAGCGGCGCCATTTACCTCGCCGAGGGCCACTACATCGCCCAGGACGACGCGACCGCCGGCAACAAGAACAACAACGCCTCCTACCGCCGCTTCACCCCCAACTGGAACGCCGGCTCGGGCACGGTGCAGACCACCAGCGTGGTGGGCAGCACGGTGCGCGAGAAGGCCGCGATCGAGGGCTGGAAAGCCTTCGACCCCACGGTGAACCTCACGTACGTGGACATCCCCGGCGACGGCCGCTTCATCATCGGCAGCAAGGCGACCGACAACGGCAACGGCACGTGGCGTTATGAGTACGCCGTCTACAACATGAACTCCGACCAGGCGGGCATGGGCTTCTCGGTCCCGACCCCGGGCAACATGGCGACCGGCGTCGGCTTCAAGGACGTCGCGTACCGCGCGGGCGACGGCTGGAACAGCACGTTCGGCGCCCCGGTCAACTTCGACGGCAC
>CAYVSR010000384.1:1000-3317 GCA_964453125.1 uncultured Phycisphaeraceae bacterium
CACGGACTGGACGCCCGCTGTCACCACCGGCATGGTGCGCTGGTCCACCCAGTCGTTCGCCATGAACCCCAACGCGAACGCGCTCCGCTGGGGCACGGTCTACAACTTCCGCTTCGACGCCTCCTCGCCGCCGACCACGGTCAACGCCACCCTCGACCTCTTCAAGGGCGGCGCCTCGCAGACCGCGGCGGTGCTCGGCCCCGCATGCCTTCTCGCCGGCGACATTAACGGCGACAACATCGTGAATTTCACCGACCTCAACCTCGTGCTCTCGAGCTTCGGCACGATCTACAACTTCAGCCACCTCAACAACGTGCTGGCCAACTTCGGCCGGGCCTGCTGAGGCCCGTTCAGGAAACTCGGACCTCTTCAGCCCCCCGGACGCCCCGTCCGGGGGGCTGCCTTTTTGACCCATTGTGAAGGCCGTTCTTGAACGGGCCGGTTCCGGGGTTAGGCTCCTGGCTGGAGAATCCGGTCCCGCGTACCGGCTCAGGCGCTGGTGCGCCTGTCCTTCTCACCCCACCTCGACGGAGAGACCTGTGACCTACCGAACGACGATTGCCTCGCTGCTCGCCGCCGGCGCCCTTGTCGGCGTCGCGAACGCCCGCTCGGACCAGAACGAACGCGCCAGGTACCTCTTCGAAGACCTCATCTCGATGGTCGGCGAGGGCAACGCGGAGGTGTCGGACAAGATCCGCCTCGCGCTGCTGTACCGTCAGGCCGGCGCGATGGAGGACTCCAACCGCCTGCTCGTCGAGGCGGCGGACGAGTACCCGGAACTCAACTCGCTCCTGAACCCCAAGGCCATGCCCGAGTTCGAGGCGATGATCCGCGACGCCAGCCAGCTCGACATCGCCGGCGCCGACGTGATCGTCGGTGACCTCAACGGCTCGGGCCCGGGCAACTACACGAGCGCGGCGAACGTCGGCGGCATCTGCGCCTTCTCGATCGGCACCACCTCGTGCAACCTCGGCACCGTGCCCCTCGAGTGGATCGAGAATTCGGCGCGCCACCCCGTCATCGCCCAGAACTTCTTCCGCCTGAAGAACGGGCGCTTCGAGCAGATCGGCATGTCGTGGCTCAAGCACGGCTTCTGCGCCCTGCAGGAGAACATCTGCGGGTCGTGCTCGCCCTACGGCGGGTGCTGCTGCGACCACCTCGGCCTGCTCTGCTCCGACCCCTACACCGCGTCGCTCAACGGCGGGCAGACACGCCTCGGGCCGCGCAGCGAGGTCAACGCCGCCACCGGCGTCTACCCCTGGCCTCACTACCTGCGCAGCCAGACCGGCAACGCGATCTTCAAGCGCCTGCAGGTCCGCGCCGACGACCTGAACCCCGCGCTGAACCCCGCCGGCACGCTGTATTTCGGCGAGGGCCAGTACGTCGCGCTTGACGACGCCATCGCGGGCAACAAGAACAACAACGCCTCGTACCGCCGCTTCACGTACAACTGGAGCACGGGCGGCAACACCGTCTCGACCATCTCGTGGTCGGGCACGACCCAGCGTCAGAAGCCCGCTATTCAGGCCTGGCAGGACAACGACCCGACGGTGACCATCGTCAACGTCGACGTCCCCGGCGACGGCCGCTTCATCGTCGGCTACAAGGTGACCGACAACGGCAACGGCACCTGGAGCTACGAGTACGCGATCCAGAACCTCAACTCCAATCGCGCGGGTCAGTCGTTCTCGGTGCCCGCCCCCGGCGCCGTGCTCTCCAACATCGGCTTCCACGACGTCGATTACCACTCGGGCGACGGCACGCCGAACGGTTCGACGCAGGACGGCACGGACTGGTCGGCCGTCGAGGCCGGCGGCGCCGTGACCTGGGCCACCCTCACCGAGGGCGTCAACCCGAACGCGAACGCGCTCGAGTGGTCGACGCTCTACAACTTCCGCTTCACCGCCAACCGCGCCCCGGTCGCGGCCACCGCCACGCTCGGCCTGTTCCGCGGCGGCGCGGGCTCGGTCTCCGTCGCGGTGCAGGGCCCGGCCTGCCTCCTCGCCGGCGACATCGACGGCAACGGCACGGTGAACTTCGCCGACCTCAACCTCGTCCTCGCGAACTTCGGCACGCAGTACACCTTCCAGGACCTCAACAACGTCCTGGCCTCTTTCGGCCTGTCCTGCTGATCGAGCGGGCCTGATCCAAACGGCATCCTGAGGTACCCACGCCCGGCCGCCCTCGCGGCCGGGCTTTCGTTTTGAGGCTCGGACCCGTCGCGCGCCGCCCCTCGCGTCCGCCGGTTCAATCGGCGACAGCCACGCCGTCGCGCAGGCGCACCACGCGGTCCGCGCGCCGGGCGATGCCCTCGTCG
>CAYVSR010000385.1:0-3306 GCA_964453125.1 uncultured Phycisphaeraceae bacterium
CAGAGGCAGAAGCTGGCGATCACGCCGACCAACCCGAACGTGAGCCCCTGCTGCCACGTCTTCGCGGCTTCCACGATGCACCACGCCGTGGCGCCCAGCCCTGCCAGGCCCAGGAGCGGCCCGAGCACGTCGGACAGCCCGTTTTCGCTCAGCATGTCACTCTCGCTTGCGCGTGGTCCTCTGCTCAATCCTCTTCTCGCTCTTCGTCACCACGATCCCGTCGATGTATGACCCCGGCGTGTGCACCTGGTCCGGGTCGATCGCGCCAATGTCGACCAGCGTCTCCACCTCAGCGATCGTCACCGCGCCCGCCTGGGCCATCATGGGGTTGAAGTTCCGCGCCGTCTTCCGATACACGAGGTTCCCCGACTTGTCCGCCGTGTGCGCCTTCACCAGGCTCAGGTCCGCGCGCAGCCACGTCTCCATCACATACGTCCGCCCGCCGAATTCGCGCGTCTCCTTGCCCTCAGCCACCGGCGTGCCCACGCCCGTCGCCGTGAAGAACGCCGGAATCCCCGCCCCGCCCGCGCGGCAGCGCTCCGCCAGCGTCCCCTGCGGGTTGAACTCGATCTCCAGCTCCTTGCTCAGAAACTGGCGCTCGAACTCCGCGTTCTCGCCCACGTAACTGCTCACCATCTTCTTGATCTGGCGCGTCTTGAGCAGCAGCCCCAGGCCCCACTCGTCCACGCCCGCGTTGTTCGAGATGGCGGTGATCCCCTTCACTCCCGTGTCGCGCAGCGCGATGATGAGCTGCTCAGGGATGCCGCAGAGTCCGAACCCGCCGACCATGACCGTCATGCCATCGCGGATGACCCCCTTGCCCTTAAGGTCCGCCATCACCGCGCCGGGAGAACTGAACACCTTGTTCGCCATGGGCGGCAGGATAACGCGCACGCCCGTCAGAGCCCGGAACGGCAGCGACGGGAGCAACCGCCACCACACGCGGCGCCCGTTGGCCAACGGACCATCGGGCCCGCGACCGTGAGGGAGCGGTCTCGCACGGCGAGCCCCGAACCACACAGACCGCTCCCTCACGGTCGCGGCTCCAAAGGAACAGTCGCCGCGAGATGCGCGACGCGACTGCAGGCGCGTGACCAGCGACACCTGCGCCGCAGCGCAACGCTGAAATCCATCCTCTATTGCCCCACCGACGGACGCCGAACGCAAGATGAGCACGTTCGCCTCGCGTTCGCGCCCCTGGTCGGGCGCGGCCGGCGTTTCGCGTGAATCCTGCGCGAGCGCGGCGACATCTAGCCACTTCCACACGCCCTGAATCCGACGCGAAACATGAATCGAAGCGGTCGCTGGCCTCCGTGCAATCGAATCGTACGGTTCGTGAGTTGCACGGATGAGACAAGTCCCAGCGCGCCCGGCGCCCAGCCGCGCGCGAACGATGGGCATCAGAGGAGTATCGAACGATGGTCTCGCTTCAGACTCGTGGGTTCACGCGCCGCCCGACGCTCCGGGCGCTCGCCCTCGCCGCACTCGCCGGCGCGCTCGCAGCGCCCGCCATGGCCCAGCGCTTCCAGCGCTACGTCGGCATGCCCTCCGACGAACGCCCCACCGCGCTCGAGCGCAACTCCGACGACGGCTTCGTCAGCACCGGCCGGCGCGACTCCGGCGCCGCCGCCGCCAACTTCGGCGTGTACGTCACCCGACTCAACAGCAACGGCATCGTGCAGTGGACGACCCAGGTGCAGGACCCCATGGGCCCGCTGACCGACGTCTCCGGCGAGACCGTCCGCCAGACCGCCAACGGCCACTTCATCACCGGCTGCCGGCGCACCGCGGGCATCCTCTCCATGGGCATGATGCGCCTCGACGCCGTCGGCAATCTCGTGTGGGCCCGCACGTACACCGCCACGCCCGTCGACGGCCGCATGTCCGTGCGCGAGGCGCCCAACGGCACGCCCAACGGCGACTTCGTCGTCGCCACGCAGGGCCGCGAGACCGCCTTCACCCCCGCGCCCGCCACCGCCGGCGTGTTCCTCCGCACCGACCCCGCGGGCATTCTTCTCAACTTCGCCCGCTACACGAACGTGACCTTCACGCCCGCCCCCGGCGCAGTCTGGCTGTCTGACATCAGGGTTCAGGCCGGCGCGGCTGGCCAGGGCTTCTACGTCTGCGGCGGCGTGGACATCACCTCGCAGAGCCCCACCGGCTTCGTCTCGCGCCCCGCGATGCTCGTCATGAACCTCGCGCCCAACGGCGCCGTCATCTGGGCCCAGGCGTACAGCGCGCCCCCGATCGCCGGCGTCTTCCCGTCACGCCAGGGCGCCACCGGCCTCGAGATCGCCGCCAACGGCGAACTCGGCGTCGTCGGCTACGCGACCGATGCAGCCGGCAACGAGGTCCTCAACGTCATGCGCCTCACCCCCGCGGGCGCGCCGCTCTTCTTCCGCCAGTTCACGCCGCTCAACACCGCCAACGGCTTCACATCCAAGAACATCCGCGAGGCGCCAGGCGCCATCTTCGTCATCGGCTGCAACGCCAACGTCGCTGGCGTCCCCAACGGGCCTATGACGATCCTGCGCACCGACGCCGCGCTCAACCCGCTCACGTGCGTGCTCTACGGCCCCAACGCCGGGCCCAACTTCCAGCAGCCCGCGACCAACGCGGTCGTCGCCGGTCCGAACCTTGACCGCACGGCGATCTCCTCCTGGAAGCAGCCGCCGAACACCGCGCCCGTCGGCATGGGGCGCAACGACATCCTGCTGGCCCGCGCCGACAACGTGCAGCGCACCGGCTGCTTCGAGAGCCCCCTCGCCCTCTTGGCCCCGCCGGTCACCCCTGTCGTCAATCAACTCGTGATGTTCACCTCAACCGTCGGCGACCACACGCCCTGGCAGGTCACTCCCATCCGCCCGCCCTTCGGCCAGACCAGCCTCTGCTGCCCCGGCGACATCGACGGCAACAACATGGTGAACTTCGCCGACCTCAATGCCGTGCTCGGCGGCTTCGGCGTCACCTACACCTTCCCCAACCTCACCACGGTGCTCGCGAACTTCGGCGCGATCTGCCCCCCGTAACCCTCTCCCACGCCTCGAGTGTGTCCCGAGGGCCCCGCGTCCAGGAGACGCGGGGCCTTCGGGCTTTTTTCACGCGCCGCGTTCAGTGCTCGTCCTTCTCCATCAGCGCCCCGTCGAGGTGGTTGTTCCTCCGCATCCGCTTGCTCTCGTACGCCGCCGCGAACGCCCGCGTGAATTCCGCGCCCACCAGCAGCGAGAACGAGCAGTAGTACACCCACAGCAGCAGCACCACGAGGCTGCCCGCCGCGCCGTACGCGCTCGCTAGCCCGCTCACACC
>CAYVSR010000386.1:0-3305 GCA_964453125.1 uncultured Phycisphaeraceae bacterium
CAGTCCTCGATCCGTGGAAGCGGGAGGCAACGGTCGAGGTCGAGGCCGCTGGCGGGCGTGTCGCGCCCGCGCGCCGCCGCGCCGATGCAGACGTCCTCCGCGTGGGCGATCGAGGCGGTGAAGCCCGCGGGCCAGATCGGCGCGCGGTGCGGGCCGACGAGGATCGGCGCGTCGGGCGCGCCGAGCGATCGGAGCAGCGAGCCGACGAGGATGCGCCCGGTGGCGAACTCGGCCAGTCGCAGGGGTGTGGCGCGGGCGAGAGGCTGGGCTTCTTCCGGGAACCGGCAGCGCGCGCCCGAGCGGATGCGCTCGACGGCGCACACGACGCCGTCGCCGAAGAGGCCGCGGAGGTCGGGATCGGCGCGACCGAGCGTCATGCGCTGGCGGCGCCCGCGAGCGACGGCGCGTCCTTCTGCTGCGTTGCCCGCGACGCGGCGGCGCGCGTGGCGACGGCGGCGTGCGCGGCCTCCAGCGCCGCGCGAAGGCGGCCCGAGAGGCAGCGGACGTGCGGCTCGAGCACCATCGAGTCGTGGTCGCCGGTGACCTCGTGCACGACGACCTGACCCGCGACGAAGGGCTTCCAGTGGTTGTGGTGGTCGAGGAAGAGGCGGTCCTTGGTCGTCATGCGTCCGCCGGGGAGGCGGTGGGCGACGGCGAGCGCGGGCCTGAAGAGGTGCACGTCGCCGGCGTACACGCGCGTGCGGTAGGCCCCGAGCGCGGTGTAGAACGCGCGCTCGATTTCCATTGAGCGGAACTCGGCGGGCGTGAGGTCTTGGGCGGCGGCGCCGGGCCGGGCGGAGCGCTTGCGCAGCTCCCACTCGATGCGCTTGCGCACCCAGTCGGTGATGTACGCCGGCCCGCGGGCGCGGATGCGCTGGGCGTGGATCCGGGCCTTGTCGGCGCGGGTGAGCGAGGGCATCTCGGCGGGGCGGCTGTCGAGCAGCGCGAGGAAGGCCGCCTCCTCGCCCGCGTGGGAGAGCTGCTGGGCCATCTCGAACGCCGTGTTGCCGCCGCCGGAGAAGCCGCCGAGGAAGTACGGCCCGTGCGCCTGCACCTCGCGGATCTCGGCGAGGTAGTCGCGGGCCATCTCTTCGAAGGAGGTGTGCGGCGGGTCGTCGCCGTACAGCCCGCGCGCCTGAATCGCGTAGACCGTCTGGTCGTCGCCCAGGTGCGCGGCGAGATGGCGGAGGTTCAGCACATTGCCGAACATGCCCGCGACGAGGAAGAAGGGCGACTTGGGCGAGTCCTTCACCACGCGCATGGGGACGAGGAATCGGCGCGTGCGCTGCGGCGCGTCGGCGCCGGGCTTCCGCGCCGCGGCGCCGGACCCGGTGTCCGCCGCATCGCCCAGTTCGCGGCGCAGCATCTCAGCGCACCCGGCGATGGTCGGGGCCTCGAACAGCACGGAGATCGGGTACTCGACGTTGTACGCCTTGCGGATCTTCGCGAACAGGCGCACGGCGATGAGCGAGTGCCCGCCGAGATCGAAGAACGAGTCGTGGATGCCGACGCGCTCGACGCCCAGGAGATCCTCCCACCAGCCGGCCAGCGCCCGCTCCAGGTTGTCGCGCGGGGCCTCGAACTCGGAGTCGAGCGTCGGGCGCGAGAACCGAACCCCCGGACCCGTCGGCGCCGCGGCGAGCGAGGTCATCCGGCGAGAGACGACGCCCAGATCGACGGGCGACGCGACGACGCGCCGGAACTCGGCCGGGGCGCCCAGGGCGCGAACGAACGCCTCGGCGCCCTCCTCGGCTTCGATGCCGGCCTCGTATGTCTCGAGGAACAGGCGCTCGCCTGGGGAGAGCGGGGGGGCGCCGCCCGCGTCGCGCGTCGAGTCCGCGGGCGATCGCGCGCCGGACGCATCGGCCTTCGCCGGGGCCGCGAACGCGCCGGCGGACTCGAGCCTGCGCACCACGAACCGCTCGACCTCGACGAGGACGTTGCCGTGCTCGTCGCTGATCGTCACGTCGAACGCGGCGACCTCGCCGGACGCGGCGTTCTTCGGGTCGCTCACCACGCGGCTGTAGACGCGCGCCGGCAACGGGGCGTGCACGCGCACCCGGTGGTAGGAGAGCGGGACGTACATCGCGCCCGAGCCCCGGTAGCCCGGGATGAGATCCATCGCGTAGCCCGTCGCGAGGTCGAGCGTCGCGGGGTGGAGCGCGTGCTCGGCGAGGTCGGCGCGGAACGCGTCGGGAAGTTCGATCAGCGCGAGCGATTCGCGATCGCCAAACCACATCGCGCGGATCGAGCCCCACCGCGGCCCGAACGCGACATGCTCGAACTGGCCCGTCCGCAGGTGCGGAGCGCCCGCCGGGGCGACCTCGGCGCGTGCGCAGCGGGCGCGGATCTCCTCGATGTTGAGCGGGGCGGGGGCCGAAGCGTCGCCCGCGGGGCGCAGGGAGCCCTCCGCGTGGAGCAGCCAGCCGTGCGCGTCGGCGCGGCCGGCTCGTCGGCTCGAAACGGCGAACGACCAGCCCACAGACTCGCGGCGCAGCGAGAGCCGGGCCTCACGGCTCTCGGCGTCGCCCACGGCGAGCGGGCTGAGGAACGAGATGTCACGGATCTCGCACCCGGCGCCGGGCATCGCGTCCGCCGCGGCGGCGTGCGCCATCGCGAGGTACCCGGTGCCGGGCAGCAGCGCCTGGCCGGCGCGGGTTCGGTGCTCGTCGAGGACCCAGTGGTCGGCCGCGGTGAGCGTGGTGGAGTACGCCCGCTCGCGTTCGCTGCTGGCGACCCGTTCGTGCAGCAGCGGGAGGCCGAGCACGATGGACCCCGCATCGTCCGCCTCGCCGCGGAGGCGCTGCGAGATCGGCGTGGCCATGCCCACGCCCTTCCAGACGCCCCAGTTGATGGCCAGCACGCGCTTGGCGCGGGGCAGCGAGTCGGACTCGGCGAACGCGTCGAGGAACGCGTTGGCGCCGGCGTAGTCCGCCTGGCCCGCGGGGCCGGTGATGGAAGACGACGACGAGCACACGGCGAAGAAGTCGAGCGGGGTGTCCCGAAGAAGCCCCGCCAGCAGCAGCGTGCCGTGAACCTTGGGCGCGATGACGCGCTCGCAGATCTCGGGCGACTTGGTCTGCATCACGCCGTCTTCGACGTCGCCCGCGGCATGGAACACTGCGTGCAGCGCGCCGAAGCGGCGCCGGGTTTCGGCGAGCGCGCCGGAAAGAGCGTCCACCGAGGCCACATCGCACGCGAGGGGCAGGACTTCTGCTCCCAGCGCCTCGAGCGAGCGCACCGCGCGGATGCGTTCGCTGACTCGATCGCGCGAGGGGTGGGCGGCGAGGTGTGCGTCCCAGCGG
>CAYVSR010000387.1:0-3292 GCA_964453125.1 uncultured Phycisphaeraceae bacterium
CGGCCCGCCTGACGAGCGACATCAGGGCATAGGTGGGCGGGGATAGCAAGGCGCCAGATGCTGCGGAAACCGGCCTCTCGCGGGTGGAGATGGTCACCCTGCTCGCCCTGTTCAACCCCCGCGTGGCCGCCTTGACGACTAGAACGCTGACCTGGTCGCGGTGAGCATCTGCAGACCTGCCACACGCGACTCGCTAAAAAGGCTCAGACCGTCAACCCGCTGATTAAGAGTCGGGCCGAGGGGTGCCCCAGCCAGCACGCTCGCGAACCATAAATGTCTATCTAGAAGGACATTACGGTGTGGTTCTGTACTGGCTCCGGACTTGATTCCGAACCGTTTCCAAGCCCGACTTGCCACAAAACTGCCACAAACTCAGAGCACCGGATCGACAGCCAGCCGCATGATACGCCGAATCCGGCATCCGATGCGGAATCTCAGGCGGCGCCACTCGACCGCGCAACAGACGGCGCAACAGAAGCGCGGCCAGTGGAATCTACCGCAGCCGACCAGACGCGCGCGCTCGATCGCGCCGCGCTCGAACGACTCACACAGGCATGGGATTCTCTGCAGCCAGCCGTACGTAGTGCCATTCTTCGGATGATCGATGCGGAACTTCAGACCCCCGACCGACTGGACTCGGTATCTCTTCGCCAGACTCCGTAGGCCACCCTCACACTCTCCGGCAGCCACGACCAGTTGATAATCCGTTGGCACTTTCCACGTCACTCCCGGAAGGCCCATCCCAAGGCTCATATCTGCCGGAGAAGCCGGTGCGGGATCACTCGATCACAATCGGTTCCGAAGTACGAACAACTGGACCCTCAATGTCCTGACGCTCATCGCGGTAGGACCGCTCCAGGAACAAGAAGCGCGTCGTTGCACCGCACAGCTCGCAGATGGCGCGCGTCGCTGAAGGGCTCGCCAAGACCAAGTGCCCCTCACCAACTTCAGCGTCTGGTTCGAGCGCCGCCACTTCGACGCTGGCATCCTCCCACCAGATGGTTTCGACGGCTACCTTTCCCGAGCGATCAACCCAACGACACATTCCGTCGGCTGCTGGTTTCCAGCCCAATTGCTTTGCAATCACTGGATTGAGCGCAATCCACCCACACCCATTGGTATCGCATCCGACCCAGGCATTCCTCAGAATCACGGGAACGCGCACAGTGTCAGACCCGCGAATGTCCGCATAGCTCGAAAGCGGAACTCGAAACACTATGCCGAACAACGCTCGTTCATCCATCGGATTCGCATCCCGCTCGCGAATGGCAGACCTCCTCACTTCGCGAGCCGCGTTCCGATCAAGCTTCTTAAGCTCCGTCTCCTCAGCCAGCACCACGCGCCCTTCATACGCACGCACATGATCCGCGAGCGCGACGGTGGACCGTACCCATGCTTTCGTCTCGCTGCCGTATTCGCCGAGTCCCGTAATCGGCCCGATGCTCATGGGCCGTCGCACGGGCTCGCGCGTGCCCAGTTCCGGATCCGTCAGTCGTATCATCCAGTGGAGGCGCGCACACCCTCCTGCGTCGAGTCGTCCGGCATCGGCGATTTCAGCCGCCACCCGCAACATCGCCTCGCGAGCCACGGCCGGGCGCAGTCGCCGAAACGAAAACTTTAGCCCGGCATTTTCGAGTCGCACGCGAAGCTCGCTTTCAGTCGCCGGCAGCAGTTCTCCGGCGGTCGCGAGTTCCTTCATCTTCGCTGCTGCCGCCGCGATGACATTTTCCTCATCAAGCTCGGCAAGTTTCGCGATGTTCGCGAGTGTCTCGTCAAATGGCCTAACGAGCTCCCACGCATCGCGCGCTTCTGGAAGCACTTCGTCAGCCACGGCCCTCTGCGGTTCCGATCGCGTTGGAGGCAGCGCCAGAGCGTAGATTCCGGGCAGCGCACGTTGAGGACGCCTGTACGTCTCCACATCGCCAAGACGACGGCATAACTCATTGCACGTGATTCCCACCCAATAGTTCGCGGATGCCCTACGTTCACGGATTTCGTCGGCAAATGGCGTCACAAGGGCGATATCGACCGCAGCCAACGTCTCTAGCAGTTCGATTGCAGCCACCTGTTGACGCGCGGTGCCTGCAAGTAGCCCACGGAGAGCGCTCCTCGCCGCCGCGCTGTCCAGTCGGAGTATCGCGCACAACGCTCGCATGGCGGCTCGCGAAGCCAACGGGACAGGGCCTGCCAGCTCCTGTGTTAGCTGCTCACTAATCGCATCCTCACAAGTGTCCCGATCTCCCACCGCTGCCAGCGCGGCTCTCGCGCTCTCCAAGAGTTCCTTCGGCGCTCCCAGCGCCACCACATGGTCCTCTACCACCGGATAGAGCGCTGCCAACGATGCATCCGCAGCCAGCATCGGCAGAATCTCGTTCATGCGTTGCGCCACCGCCGTGACAGCGCCGTGCCCAGACACGAGATCGTTTGTTACGTAGTTCCACGCTGTCGCGCGCCCGGTCGCGGGGTCTGCTTCCACCAGTGCGCTCAAGGCCTCGAACCGCGTGCCACCGTCGCTCCACCGAGCCCACCCATAGGGCCAGGACAGGTGTAATGCCTTTGTCGCGACCTCCTTCGCGCGAGCCCGAGCCCCGAGTGAAGTCAGGCGTCGACTGATCTTTGCAAGCGATAGAGCTTGCTCCAGGCCTGAGGGCAGGTCGCGCACCAGTGTTTCCAGTTCGTCCTGGCGTGCTCTTGGTAGCAGCGCATCAAGCACCGGCCCCCAACGGAAATAGGATTCGTCCCGCTGCTTCCACAGGTCCAGAAACGCAGCCACACTCGTCGCTCGCTCCTGGACTTGGATCAACTCCAGTCGCGTGCCATCCTTCAAAACAAGAACGTCTCCTGATTCGGCTGCTGCGCTCGTCTTGAGCATGTCCTCTGTTAGATGACACTCTGGGAACGACCATCCAAGTTCAGCCGCCACCATCGCGAGTGCGCGAAGCACGTCGGGCCGAACTGGGCCTAGGGCGCGGACTTCTACGCCCTTTACCATTCGCGCACACGCTTCTATAGCTCTTTTGCCATGCATGTCACGAGCAAGAGCGCGCAAGATGGCAGCAGCGGCACTTGCACGGCTCTTCGTCGAAATCGCGCACAGCAGCTCCGCAAACACACTCTCCAACACGGCCGGGCGGCAAAGCGCCCGTTCCGCAGCCTCCCGAAGAACCACTTCGAGAGCAGCGGCGTGCCCCACGCATCCTTGTTGTTCGAACCAACGCATGAGCGCGACCGCCCGCAATGGTGACACAGACATGGCGACTGCGATGAGCTTCAGAGCGGCATCGCGGGTAGC
>CAYVSR010000388.1:0-3291 GCA_964453125.1 uncultured Phycisphaeraceae bacterium
CGAGGCTTCCCACGCGGGGGTCTCGTGGTACTTGCCGAACGCCGCCGTGCTGTATCCGTTCTGGCGCAGGATCTCGGCCAGGGGGGTGACGGTGTCGGGGCGGACGCCCGTGTTGCCCGGGAAGCCGGTGGCCAGTTCCATGATGGCGCCGGCGTTGTTCACGTGATGGTTGCGCCCGGTGAGCAGGGCGACGCGAGTCGGGCTGCACAGGGCCGTGGTGTGGAAGCGGTTGTACTTGAGCCCGGTCGCGGCCATCTTCTCGAGAGTGGGCATGTGGATCGGCCCGCCGAACGCGCTCGAGTGCCCGAACCCGATGTCGTCCAGAAGGACGATCACCACGTTCGGCGCCCCTTGCGGGGCCCGTACCTCGAACCGAGGCGGGGCTTTCGCGTTGCGCGCGTCCAGTTCCGTGATCGGCGCCTGCTTGGGCTCGGGGATCGGCAGCACGGTGCGGTCGAGCGCCTGCGCGTGCGAGGCCGCGCCGCACGCCGCCCACACCAGAGCCGCGCCGATCGTAGTCTGGATTCCGCTCTGAACCATCGTGATCTCCTTCGTCGTCTTGTCTCGTGCGAAACTCGCTGCTCGCGCGACGCGCGGGGTCGACCCCGCGCCCTGCCATCATCTGCCGGCGCCGGCGCCGGACTGGAGCGCCTGCATGACCTGGTCCAAGCTGAAGGTGCCGACCTTCTGGCTGGGCGGGAACTCCTTGAACGTGGCCAGGAACTTCCCGACGTACTCCTGCGCGGGCACCAGCAGGAAGACGCGGTCGATCCGCCAGCGCGGGTACCCGATCGCCTGGTGATCGGCCATCTCGAACGGATCGGATCGCAGGTTGAAGAGCTTCGGGAGGCGCAGCGGCGTGAAGGGCTCCTGCCAGACGTCGAAGCCGTGGGCGCGCTGCTCCGCGAAAACCAGCTTCCATTGGTCGTAGCGCAGCGCGACCAGCGAGCCGTCGTCGTTGAAGTAGAACATCTCGTGGCGCGGGCTCGGGCCCTTGCCGGCCAGCGCGTCGGTGATGTTGTAGCCGTCGAGGTGCACCTTGAACGTCGCTTCGCCCACCTTCATGCCTTTGATCAGCTTGTCCTTCACGTCCGGGTTGCCCGCCGCGGCCAGGAGCGTCGGGAGCATGTCCTCGTGGGCGAAGATGTCGTTGTTCACCGTGCCGGGCTTGATGACGCCGGGCCAACGGATGGCGCAGGGCACGCGGAAGCCGCCCTCCCAGTTGGTTGCCTTCTCGTTGCGGAAGGGCGTAGTTCCCCCGTCGGGCCAGCTGAAGGACTCCGCGCCGTTGTCCGTTGAGTACATGACGATGGTGTCGTTCTCGAGGCCGAGCTCCTTGAGCTTGTCGAGCAGTTGCCCGACCATCGCGTCGTGCTCCACCATGCCGTCCGGGTAGACGCCGAGCCCGGTCCTGCCCTCGCTCTCCTTTTTCAGGTGAGTGTGGATGTGCATCCGGGTGGAGTTCCACCAGACGAAGAAGGGCCTGCCGTCCTTCTTGGCCTTCTCGAGGTATTCGAGCGTGGCCTTGGTGAACTCCTCGTCGATCGTCTCCATCCGCTTCTTGCCGAGGGGGCCGGTGGACTCGATCTTCTGCGTGCCGTCTGGCATGGCCCAGGTGTGGATCACGCCGCGGGTCTGATGCTTCTTGATCATCGCCGGGTCTTTGAAGTAGTCGGGGTTCTCGAATTCCTCCTCCGCGTTGAGGTGGTAGAGCGAGCCGAAGAACTCGTCGAACCCGTGGGCGGTGGGCAGGTGCTCGTCGAGGTCGCCGAGGTGGTTCTTGCCGAACTGCGCCGTCATGTACCCCTGCGCCTTGAGAAGCTGGGCGAGGGTCACGTCCCGCGCCTGCAGCCCCTCCTTCGCGCCCGGCAGCCCGACCTTGAGCAGCCCCGTGCGGAAGCCGACCTGGCCGGTGATGAACGACGCGCGCCCCGCCGTGCACGACTGCTGCCCGTACCAGTCCGTGAACAGCGCGCCCTCTTTCGCGATGCGGTCGATGTTGGGCGTCTTGTAGCCCATCATGCCCTGGTTGTAGGCGCTGACGTTCCAGTAGCCGATGTCGTCGCCCCAGATGACCAGGATGTTCGGCTTCTTCGCCTGCGCGAGCGCGGGCGCCGCGCACACCAGCACGGCGAGGGCCCAACCGACTGCCGACAAGACTCTCCTCAGCATCCTGATCTCCTTTTCGTGTTTACCGCTCCGGAGCGCGGGGATCCGTGGCGGGCGCGTCACTCACCGACAGAGCGCGGAGAGAGTACCGACCATGGGGACCCGTGTCAGGGCGCCGGAGCCGAGGGCGGGTCCTTCACGCACCGAAACCCGACGTGGTCGCTGCCCGTCGACTCCTCCCCCTTGCCGCGTGTCCCCACCATGTAGCGCGTGCAGTACTGATCCGTGCACAGGAACGACCCGCCGCGGTGCACTCGTTTTTTCTCAGTGGGCTCCGCGGGGTCGTAGGGCGAATCGGGGCCCTTCGGGTCATCGACAACCGCGTTGGGCGCGCCCGCCGCCAGAAGTTGGCGCGCGTACGTGTCCGGGCGGTACCAGTCGCTGCACCACTCCCACACGTTCCCGGCGATGTCGTACAGCCCGTACCCGTTGGGCGGGAATCGCCGGACGGGGGCCGCGCCCGCGAAGCCGTCTTCGCCCGAGTCGCGAACAGGGAAGGTCCCCTGGAACGTGTTCGCCATGAACTTTCCGTCGGGCCTGAGGTCGTCGCCCCAGGCGTACACCTTGCCGCGCAGCCCGCCGCGCGCCGCAAACTCCCACTCCGCCTCCGTCGGGAGCCGCTTTCCGGCCCACGTCGCGTAGGCGACGGCGTCCGCGTACGCGATGTGCACGACCGGATGGTTCTCGCGCCCCTTGAGGTCGCTGCTCGGCCCCGTGGGGTGGCGCCAGTTCGCGCCCGGCTCGTACCGCCACCACAGGTAGTGATTGTCCAGCGGCACGGGACCGCTCGTGGGCGTGAACACGACGGACCCCGCGACGAGGTTCTCCGGTGGCGCGGTGGGGAATTCCTCCTTCGTGGGCGCCCGCTCCGCGACCGTCACGTGCCCCGTGGCGGCGACAAACGCCTCGAACTGCGCGTTTGTGACCTCGGTCTCGTCCATCCAGAACGGGCGCACGCGCACGCGGTGGATCGGCCTCGCGTCGGGCATCGAGTCCGGCCCGCCGCAGACCTGCGAGCGCGGGTCCTCGGACCCCATCATGAACTCACCGCCCGGGATCCAGACCATGCCCGCCGGCGCCGGCGCCGGCGCCGGCGGCACGCCGAGGTGCGCGGGGGGCAGC
>CAYVSR010000389.1:0-3277 GCA_964453125.1 uncultured Phycisphaeraceae bacterium
GCCCCCGATCAACATGAGTTCCGTTTCAGGATTCTCCGGCATCCGCTGTGACGTTGCCGATGTATAGATCTGCATCAGACGAGGGCGTCAAGGCTCCCTCGATTGTGGCGATAGCTCCGCTTCGACCGATCAATATCCTTGACAGGCGCCGAGGATGGTGTACCTTTTGGCAATGCTTCGCGGGTTCTTCGGGTCGACCACGTTTCAGCCGCTCGCTAGCGGTGAACGTCTTGGTCGCCTGCGACTCTCCAGCTTTAGCGATCAGGGCCTCTCCGATCAACGGTGGGAGCTAGCCGCTGCATCGCTGGACCACGATCGGCTCGCTGAGCTTGAGCGCGACCTAAGGCACCTTCGCCTTGCCAGGCGGCCGACGAGAAGCAGCGGCCGAGGCAGCCTGCTTGAGATCCAGATTGAGACGAGCGACGGCCGCAGACGCAAGGGCGTATTTCACACCAGTGAGCTGACCTCGGACGTCACATCGCTGGTCAGATGCGTTCAGCAACTCGCTCCCTAAGTCAATGCTCAATCGCTGAACGAAGGCGCGCCCCCAGCGGAGCTCGCGGCGCCGGCGCGCCGGGCATGAACCCAGCCGGAGGGCCGCCGCCGGGAATCTTCGGGAGCCACGACGAGACGAGTCGGCTCACGAAATCCGGTCCCGCGTAGCCCACCGCGAACGCCTCCAGGGTTGTCATCGCAGGCATGACAAACGAAATGATGGCGGCGATCGTCATCTGAATCAATGCGCAGATGGTCAGTCCGGCCACGTCAAGTCCTGCTGCCACTCGCTCGTTCGGCGTCATCCGCGCCCAGTGCCACACGCGGACCAGCATCGGAAGGAGCCCGCCGAGGATTGCTGGGAGGAGCGAGTCTGGAACACTAGGCATAGGCTTCCTTTCTTGAACTGAGCGGTTCGACGCGGCGCTCGCGAACTAAAGCTTCCGAAACGCCCCGACCATCTGGGGTTTGTCTTCGATCATGACCTCTGCACAGAGCACGAACCCAAAGCCGCCGCCCGTTCGAGCCTGAATGACGGCGGCCAATGCGACCGGATCGGCGATCACTTCGAGTTCGAGTGGCTTGGGACGCACGCCCACTCCTGGCATCTTCACGAATACCGCGCGATTTGCGGGCTTCGCCGCCGCCTGGCCCGCCACGCCCCCAACCGGGCACTGCGAGAGGCCCACGAGTCGCAGGGCGCCCGCCTCAATGAACTGAAGGTTGGCCTGCAACTGGGCCGCTGTCGCCGCACCATCCAGTAGGACTTCCATTCACCACTTCCCCGCGCCGAGCGCGTTGTTGTAGGCGGCCGTCAGCTTCTGATACATCGGATCCGCGGGATCTGTCAGGGGCTGGATGAAGCTCTGAAGCGCCTGGCGGAACTCCCCATTGGTCGGTAGCGTCGCTCCGACCTCCGTCAGAATCGCTCGCGCCTGCTCTTCCGTCATGGCCTGCAGCGCGTCGATCAGCCTGCCGCGAGTCGCGACCTCATCGGCGGTTGCGTTCCTGGCGAACCGCAGCGTTGGTGAGCGTTGCTCGTCAACGTTCTGCTTCTTCTGCTCGGCGTCGATCGCCTTGGCTCCGGCCTCCTCGGCGAGCGTCTGGAAACCGCTTGTCAGGGTTCCGGCGTAGTAGAGGTCGACGAGGTCGTTCCACGCCTCCTCGAACGTGTACTTGTCCGCGCCGAGATCCGACATCTTGCCCACGATTGCCGCGTCCTGGGCCAACCGGGTTGAGCGGAGCGCGGAGATGATGGCTTCGGTTGTTCGCTCGCGGAAGAAGTTCTTATCGACGGACAGCCGAGCGCCCTTGATCGCGGTGAGGATCGCGGCGAGCACCGTCTTGGCGCTCTCTCCGCCCGTGATCGTCGTGGCGGCGGCGAGCCCGAGCTCAACGAAGTCGGCGCTCGTCGCCCACTCCGCGATGTTTTGGCGCAGGGTCTCTTCGAACGTCCCCGAATGATCGCGGATGTCGGCCCGGATCCGGTTGATCATCACGTCCCGATAGAAGCTCGCGCTCGCGTAGGCCGCTTTACGCTCGATGTCCGTAGGCTGCGTACCTTCCTTGAGGCGAGATTCGAGGACTTGCGTGGCTGCCAGCGCGGCGGCGTCGTATCGCTTCTTGTCTGCCTCGAACTGCGTCAGCGAGTAAGGAGACATCGGAGCCGCAGCGGCGGTTCCGTCTCCGGTCATGACCACTGGCTTCTGCGGGCGCATGCCGTCCGAAGCGCACGCGGCTAGGGCGCCGAACACCAGCGCGCACGAGATCGATCGCAGCACACCCCCACGGCCTGCGCGACGCCACACCTCGTACTGCTTGCAACTCACGCTTCTGATCATCATGCGCACCCCGTGCTTCCCGAAACCCCCGCGGCGTCCGGGCCGCGCATCGCGTGGCATTAGTTTCGCTTAATTGAGCCCTCTGTGTCAATGAGTCGACGCCCCCGACCAAGTTCGGCGTTACCCGCGCTTGAGTGATTCCACAATGCTGTGGAATCGACGGGGCCAGCGAATCCACCCCAAGCGCGGTACGCTACTTCGCATGCCAAGCTCAGCCGCGCGCTCCGTTAACTCCTTGATCAGCAAGCTCCACGCTCAGCGCGTACACCACGTCGCGGCGATCGCCGAGATCGACGCGGTCTTCGCGCGATTGCGGTCGTCGCTGGGCGCCGCCGGGAACGCTGCTTCCACGCGCGTGAGTCGAACAACGGGCGGATCGCTCAGAACTGTGCCATGGCGGCGTGTGCAGGGAGTGAAGGCGGCGCTGCTAGCGAGCTTGTCCTCGAAGCCGCAGTCCCCTGCCTCCCTCGCGGCGCGGGTCAGCAGGCGGCTGGGAGCAGAGGTCTCGGTCGCGGTGCAGCTGCAGGCGCTCAAGGCGGCGAAGAAGGCCAAGAACCCGGAGCGAGGACTCTGGATCAAAGCCTAACCGGCGGCGTCCCACAACAGCTGGGAGCGCGGCGCTGCGGGCCTGCGCAGCGGTCCGCTCCAGCCACCCCGTGCGCGGCGCCACTCATTTTCTTCGGCGCGCTCCGAGAGCCAAGAGCCCCATCGCGGCCAGGGCCCCCAGACCAGGAGCCGGGACGATGTGCACCAGCAGCGGATCGGCGGGCTGCCCGTTAGGCCCGGGCACCGCGGGTGATCCCACGCCGTAGGAGTAGAACGTCGGCGCCACAGGACCGAGCACGCCGTTGTAGGTGAACGCGATGCCTTGGGCGTCGATCAGTTCGATCGACGAGTGATCGAAGACGATGGGAGAGATGAACCCCGGCGTGGCGCCGACC
>CAYVSR010000390.1:0-3267 GCA_964453125.1 uncultured Phycisphaeraceae bacterium
GGGAGTGACATGACCAACGCCCAAGCGATGCGGTTTGCTCGCGCACGAGGATTCACGCTGACGGAACTGCTGGTCGCCGTGGCCGCCGTGGGGCTGCTGACGGTCGGCATCGGGCAGATCTTCCGGAGCGTGAGCCGCCTGACCGGGGGCGGGCAGGCGGTGGCCGAGGTGGACGCGTTCGCGCGGGCGATCGAGTCGCAGCTGCGCGCCGACTTCGACGCGTTCAACCGGTTGCCGCCCGAGGAGACGTTCCTGGTCATCCGCATGCGGGAAGAAGGGGACATCAACCGCGACGGCGACCTGCTGAACGACGCGGGCGAGAAGGCGCTCTACCTGTCGCCCGAAGACCGCGACTTCGACCGCGAGGCGGGCGTGGGCGCGTACGGCACGGTGACGCTCGGCGCCACGCAGACGCGCAGCCGCGCGGTGACGCGCCGCCTCGACGACATGGCGTTCATCGGGCTCGCCCCCGCGGATCAGCCCTACCGCTCGGCGCAGACGGTGCAGTCGCCGGAACTGGCGTCCTCCACGCCGACGGCGCGCCAGGCGAGGCTCTATTGGGGGCACGCGCTGCGCCCGCGCCCGGACCCGAACCCGCTGCAGAACGCGCAGACCGGGCAGATAGTGCCGGCGCGCCAGTACATCCCCGACGGCACGTTCGGCGACCGCGCCGGCGATGCGACCACCATCGGCTACCCCGGCTTCACCGGCACGGTCATCGCCACCGGGCGCAACGAGTTCGCGTCGCGCTGGCTGCTGGCGCGCCAGCCCATGCTGCTCTTCGGCGGCACGGCGGCCGGCGCGGGCGGGGTCGATCCGTCGCCCCTCGGGCAGGACATCGAGTACGCGCCCTTCATTCGCGACTACGAGAGTTTCTTCTTCAATGTCCCCAACATCATGAGCCCGCAGACGGGCCAGAACCCCAACTACATCATCAACAACCCCGCGGAGAACGGGTACCCCAACCCGCGATACGCGTTCCATGGGCGCACGGACGTGTGCGCCCAGGACGCGTCGGACCTGCGCCGCTGGCTCGAGGGAGAGGCGGACTTCACGGGTTCGCAGGGCAACCGCCAGCCGCCGTTCGCCGGCGCGTTCTCGTCGGGCTACTACGCGGACCCGTCGTTCTCGTACATGAACGGGCGCCTGTGGCTGCGAACGCAGGGCAGCCCGGCGAACGCGCAGAACACGATCGACCAGAACCTTAGAGAACTGCGCAGCGCCATCGCGGGCGTCATGGCGCGACCGCAGGCGGACGACGCCCCGGCGCGCATCGACCGCGCCCCGATCGCCAACAACGCCCTGCTGCCCACCGGCGAGGCCCCCGAGGACGCCCTGATGGACCTGCACGCCATCATCGCCTCGCGCTGCAGCAACTTCGAGATCGCCTGGTCCGACGGCACGCGCGCCAGGACCGACATCGCCTTCGACAACGACCCCGACACCCTGCCCGATTACGCCGCGGGCGACCTCATCTGGTTCGACGTCTCGCCGGTGGTCATCAACGGCCAGACGAAGCGATCGACGTACCGCCAGTGGCAGGCCGAGGCGGCGTTCAACACGGCGCGTGGCAGCGTCGAGCCGCCCTTCCCGCTCCTCCCCGACGCCGAACACCCGCGCGTCGAGGTCCCCAACGGCGACCACTTCCCCGGCACGGGCGAGGTCCCCGCGAACACGCTCATGCGCATCGAGCCCGAGGGTTCGACCGGCCTCGCCGGGTGCTACCACGTCTCGATGACCGGCGGCGCGCCCGTCAGCACGAGCAACCCCAACCCCAACGAGGTCGTCTGCGTGTGGGGCTACCGCCTGCCGGCGGGCGACGGGGGCTACGCCGCCCCGTGGCCGAAACCGAAGTTCATCCGCGTCCGCGCCACGCTGCACGACGCGCAGTTCCGCCTCCCGGGAGGCAAGCAGTACGAGTTCGTGTTCGCGCTGAATCCCGCGCCGTCCCTCTGACGCCGGGCCCCGATCGGGTTGGGTGGAGTCCATGGTCATGAAGAACGCCAACGATCAATCTCGCGCGACCCCCGACGCCGGGCGACTCAGCGACTGCGCGGGCGCCGCCCGCTCGGCGCGCCGCGCGCGCCGGGGCAGCGTCATCGTGCTCGCGGTGGGGGTGCTGGCGATCCTGGCCATCGTGGCCGTGTCGTACACCGTCGCCGTGCGCAACGACCGCCAGGGCGCCCAGGCGTACGAGGCCGCGGCGATCACCTCGGGCATGCAGGTCGTGGTGGCGGACAAGATCGGCGAGGTCCTCGGCGCCGACCTCTTCGGCAACAAGCGAGTCACGCGCGACATCCCGCAGTTCATCGACTCGGGCGGCAATCCCGCCTCGCCCAACGCGAACGGCGCCATCCGCCTCTGGCCGAGCATGTTCGAGGACGGCGAGTTCAGCGACGTGCCCTGGGTGGACGGTGACGACCGGACCAACACCTTCATCACCTCCTTCCCCGGTCAGCCCTTCACCGGCAACCCCTGCGCGGTGCTCATTCCCGGCACGGCGCTGGGCGTGGCGCCGCAGCACGACGACGCGTGGCTGGCGAGCAGCGAGCCCGTGGCCTCCGGCGGCAACCCGAACGACCCGTGGGACACCTGGCCGCAGATCACCAACCTGCGCAGCATGTACCGCCTCGCGCCCAACCCGGCGAACCCGAGCGCCAAGGTGTGGGTGCGCGAGGACGGCCGCTTCGCCGACCTCGGCCGGTTCTTTCTCTCCGACCGCGCGCTCGCCTCGAGCAAGCCCGACCCCGACGCCGACCTCACCGACTTCGAAGACGACGCCCCCGGCCCGTACATCAGCGGCGCGGGGCTCGGTCGCAGCCAGCGCGTCTTCGACTTCCAGATCAACGCCATGGGCAACAGCCCCGCCTCCGGCGGCGTGCCGGCGGAGTACTACGCCGGTGGTTCGAACCCGAACCCCAACCGCGCGTTCCCGTACGAGCCGATCGACGAGCGCTACTGGGCGGACGCGGACGGCGACCTGCGCCCCGACTCGCGCTGGCAGACGCTCGATGCGCTGGGCACGCTGGGCGGCCTGCGCTGGGTCGTGGCCTGCCGCATCATCGACAACAGCGGGCAGATCAACGTCAACACGGCGCTCGAGTCCGGCATCAACAACTCTCCCGGCGGGCCGTTCGCCGCGTTCAGCCCGCTGCTGCCGATGCCCGGCGGCAGCGAGCCGGCGCTGACCATCACCTCGCTGCTGGGCGGCGTCTCGCTGACCGAGCGGGACCGCAACCGCTTCGTCCGCACAGCGGGCGCCATGAC
>CAYVSR010000391.1:0-3265 GCA_964453125.1 uncultured Phycisphaeraceae bacterium
TCGAGCGGCGCCGAGAGACCCGTTTATGTCGCCGGGTGAGGCCGAAAGTCTCCGGGTCGAGCATCCGAAGTGTGGAATGCGGCGGCGCATCGGGCGCAGTGAGGGCCCGAGCCAATCCTTTCATGTCTCGTTGTGACCGGCCTTCGAGGGTCCGGTTTAGGAAGGCAGGCGTTGGGCGCTGCCGTCGTGGGTGTCGGCACCGTCAGACAGCCGAAGGAACTCGCTTTGGCGCGACCAGTCGAGGCGATCCGCGGTTAAGAGGATGTCCTTGAGCGTGACGCTGGGCGCGACACTGCCTGTGAGGATCGCTCGCAGGGCGGCCGGGCCCAGTTGCGTGAGCCGCAGCAGGTGATGGACGCGGCCGGGCGACAGCCCCGCGCGGCGCGCGACGGCTTCGATCGTTGATCCGGTGGCCATCAGCTCGCGTTGCCAGGCGTACGCGAGGCCGACCGCGTGCACGATGTGGTCGCGGGGGACGGGCTGGTTGTCGCCGTTGGATGCGAGCAGCAGATCGCGGCCGTCGGGCGACAGCAGGACGCGCCGCCCATCGAGTCGCCGTATCTGGACCCGAAGCGTCAGGAGAGTGCGTCCCGGACGCTGCTCGACCTGGGGGGTGAACGGGCATCGCCGAGCTGCGACGCGGGCGCGGTTGCCGCGGGTAGAAGGCGCCCGCGCTGCGCTTCGGGATCGCGACGCTCGACCGGGAGTTGGCGGCGCCTCGTCTCGCAAGGAGCGCGCGCACGCGGCAATCTGGTCGCTCCTCAGTTCAACCGTCAGCCGATCCGGGGCCAGGACGACGGTCTCGATTAGCTCGCGCACCCAGTGATCCCGCGTCGAAGCCTCGTGGAGCCCGAGATCGAGCCGGTGCGCAATAAGCAAGTGATCGAGCGTCACCGCCCGTACGAGATCGTCGAGGTGGCCCGCGTTCATCATCTTGATCGGGCAGGTTCTGTAACCATGCTTGAGGGCCTTCTGGCTGACGTAGTAGCGAACGAACCGCATCGGCCCACCTTCGACCGAACTGGGCCGCTGGACCGAGCCGGGGCTCATCGCGTGCCCCTCGAACGTCCGGACCTTCCCCTTGAGCAGGTGCGTGTGGGTCCAGCTGTGGCGCGTCTCCCGGTTTGCAAGCTCCATCCTCGCGTGGACCCGGTCCCACAGAGCCCGGTCCACGATCGGCGTGTGCAGGCCCGGCCAGACCTCGGTCTTGCCCGCTCGTGTGTGCGTGATCTTGCCGAGGTAGACGGGGTTGGTGAGGACCCGGTAGACGAACTTGTTGGTGAGCGTGCGGCCGCCGTGATCGCGGCCGCGCGAACTGATCCAGCGCCTGGTCGTGTGGCCCGCGGCGTTGAGCGTCGCCGCGAGGTCGATCAGGGAGCCGGATTCGAGGTAGCCGGTGAACATCGCTCGGACCAGATTGGCCTCGGTATCGACGATGCGCAGGCGGCGGTCCTCCCCAGGCCTGGGCAACCGGTAGCCGAGGGGGGGCTGGCCGCAGACCCACACGCCCTTCCGCTTGGTCGCGGCGATCTTGTCACGGATCCGCTCTCCCGACACCTCGCGCTCGAACTGGGCGAAGCTCAAGAGCATGTTGAGTGTGAGCCGCCCCATCGACGTCGTCGTGTTGAACTGCTGCGTGATCGAGACGAAGCTCACCTTGTGCTCGTCGAAGAGCTGCATGATCCGCACGAAGTCGGTGAGCGACCGGGAGAGCCGGTCCACCTTATAGACCAGCACGATGTCGACCTTGCCCAGCCGGATGTCGGCGAGGAGGCGCTGGAGGCCCGGTCGGTTCGTGGAGCCACCGGAGAATCCCCCATCGTCGTAGGCGGCGTCGAGCGCGAGCCAGCCCTGATGCTTCTGGCTCTTGATGTAGTCCAGGCCCGCCTCACGCTGGGCGTCGAGCGAGTTGAACGCCTGCTCGAGTCCTTCCTCGCTGGACTTGCGGGTGTAGACGGCGCACCGGCTTGAACGCGCGGTCATAGGTCGAACTTTCCGATCCTGCAGGCGACTGTGCCAGAGCCGTCGGTCCCCTCAATGCGCCTGGCCCGCGTTGAGAGGCCGAAGAACCGGGGGCCGGACCAGCGCGTTCCAGTGATCTCACGAGCAATCTCCGTGAGGCTGCCGTAGGTCCGATCCCGATAGCGGAACGCACGCCCCTCGAGAACGAGCACCTCGTGCTTGACGCCGCGCCACGTGCGGATCAGCCTCGATCCGGCCGGCGCGCCTGTGGGCGACTTCGGAGACGGAGTGAGCACGGCTCGATAGCGTCGAGGCGGTCCCGATGCTGCAGCCGACGAACGCACGGCGACTCGTGCCGCATGCGATGCCGGGTCTCCCGTTCTTGCGCCAGCATGGGCCTTGACCGCCGCGCGGATGGCGGCCTCGAGCAATCGTCGAGTATCGGCGTCGAGCCCGCCGCGGGACCGCGCCTGCGTGCGCCATGCCAACTCTCGGACGAGCAATCGGCGGAGCGGTGGGGGAGCGCCTCCGATGTGCTTGGTCCACAGGGCGCGGAGATCGCCGAGAGGCATCCTCGGGAGTTGGTCGAGATCGAGACGCGGCCCAACTCGCGTTCGCGACGCACTCACGCCTTGCCCTTGGCGATCGCCATGCTGGGCGCGCGCCGGCCCGATGCGCGATCGACGGTGGCGACGCCCGCGAGCTTGGGCTTCCTCGCGGCGCCTGCCGCGGACGCGAAGCGGCCCGGGGCCACCCGCTTGAACCGCGAGTCGCTGCGACGCCGCGCCATCTCGCGGATGATCGCCGCGTAGAGGGTCGCGTGCGGCGTCTTACCAGCCGGGCTCGTCCAGAGGCGGGCGCGTCGCATGCGCTCGATCAGTTCGATGGCGGTCAGCCCGGTCGCTGCCTCCTTAGAAGGGAGCGCGGCGAGCACCTGGACCGCGGCGTCGAGCGCGCCGACGCGTGGCGCGGAGGGACGAGTTCGCCGGAGACTCGGCTTCGGCTTGCGGTCCGGCCGGACTCCTGCTGGCCGATCGGTTTTCGGGGCCGAGGCCTTGGGTGCGGCAGCCGCGACACTCGGGCCAGCGGCTCGACCGCCCCTCGACGGGGCGTCGACATCGACTCGGCCGCGACGACGCGGGGCGGGGGCGTTCTTGCGTTCGGCGATCTTGGAATTGGTCGGCATGCGAGCGCTCCTGGTGGATCGGAGGTCTCCGCCACTCGCCGACGTTGGCGGGCGGGCGGGGAGCCCGAATCCGACTCCATGAGGGCAAGATGCTCGCGAGATTGCAAGGCCAATCTG
>CAYVSR010000392.1:0-3262 GCA_964453125.1 uncultured Phycisphaeraceae bacterium
AGACCTCGCCCGCGGGGGTTCGGATATTGAAGACGGTGGCCTGCACGGCGATGCCGAGCGCCTGGGCCTCGGGCGCGGCGATGGAGCAGGGGAACAGAGGTTCGGCCGCCGCGATTGGGATTCGTTCGCCCGAGCGGGTGAGCACGCCGATGCGCCCGTCGGCGGCCTCGGGGTGATGCTGCACGAGCATGGGGAAGGTGAGCAGCATCTCGCGGACGACGTTCTGCCAGAAGAGCGAGCGGGTGTCGGCGAGGCGGTCGATGGGCTCGACCATCGGCGCGGGCGTCGATGGGCCCATGACGATCGCGCCGGTGTCGTGCGCTGCGGCGGGGCTGGCGGCGTGCTCGGCCATCGGCGCCAGTGTACGGCGCACAGCGCGCCGGCTAAAAACGAAAGCCGGCCGGCCCGGTGCAATCGGGCCGGCCGGGAGATGTCAGACAGAGTACGCGGTGAGGCTTAGAACATCAGCTGGAACTGCATGCGGAAGATCCACTCGCTGTTGCCGCCGTTGGGGCCGAAGTAGCCCACGCCCGTGCCGACGGGCTGGAACGGCGCGGAGACCGAGCCGCCGGGGGTGGTGTTGAAGAAGGCGTTCATGTTCGCGCCGTCGATGCCGTAGATGGTGTCGAAGGTGAACTTGGCGCCGTGGCCGTGGAGGTACCAGTTGAAGCCGCCGGTGACGAACGACGCGTAGTCGTTGCCCGAGCGGTCGCCGGCGACGCCGGCGGCGCCGGACTCGCGGCTGCTGTCGGGGAGGACGCCGTCGTAGCGGGCGAAGAGTTCGAAGTCGTCGGAGAGGTAGAGACCGCCCTGGATCACCCAGCCGTAGTCGTCGAAGTTCGGGGCGCCGGTGGGGTAGTTGTCCGAGTTGGCGCCGATGAACGCGCCGTAGACGTTCCAGCCGTCGCCCTCGATGCTGAGGTCGGCGGTGTAGATGAGGTTGCGCTGACGGACGTTGGCGGGCGGGGGAACCGCGGCGCCGGCGCCGGTCGGGGTGTCGGGGCCGCCCTCGTAGTGCACGGCGACGCCGAGCAGACCAGCGAACTCAGAGCCGCGCTGGCTGGTGAAGTCCTTGAACTGCTTCCACTGGCCGGACCAGAGCCACTCGAGGCGGCCGGTCAGGGCCCAGTCGGCGGGGTTGGCGCCGAGGTCGGTGTTGCGCGAGCCGATGCCGTCGGAGAAGGCGGCCTGAGCGCGGAGGTACTCGGACTCCCACGCGGCCTGGATGCCCTGCGAGTAGTCCTGGTTGAAGATCTCGTTCACGAACGAGCGGTCAACCGCGAGCTGGTACTTGGAGGAGACGAGCTCTTCGCGGAGCAGGGGGAGCTTGAACTGACCCCACTGGGCGCTGAAGCCGTTGTCCCACTTGTAGCCGACGTACGCCTCTTCCAGGTTCATGGCGCCGCCGCCGAACCCGCCGCCCGCGCGGGCGAAGTTGCCCTGAACCTTGTAGAAGAGGTTCGGGTCGAAGACGTGGCCTTCGAACGACAGCTTCGTGCGCCGGGTCTGGAAGCCCGGGATGAAGTCGTCGGCGCCGGCGGGGGCGTTGTTGCGGAAGTCGATGACGTAACGGAACTGGATCTGGCCGCCAACCTGCAGACGGAAGTTCCCGTCGGCGGAGCCGAGGAAGAAGCCCTTGTCGTAGCCGGCGGTGGCGCCGGAGGCCGCGAGGCTGGCGCGGGTTTCCGCGTCGGACAGCATCTCGGCGACAATGGCGCGAACCTCGTCGGCGTTGGCGCTGGACCAAGCCGCGTTCTGCTCTGCGACGGCCGTGCCGCCCAGGCTGAGCGCAGCGCCGGCGAGCATCACCATGCTCTTGGTCTGACTCATCTGAGACATCTCCTAATGCTCGGGCGACCTTGCTCGAAACCGTCGCCCTTGGTTGTCTGACTCCGTCTCGGACGCTTCTGCACAAGCCGACAAGGCCTGGCGACCGGACGGTGTTGCACTTCTGCTTGCCTGCCCCGCGTCCCGCGTGGCGTTCTGGCCGAAACTTGTCTTGCCGCTGCGCCATCCTGACGCCGCGTACGGGCGGTCCCCGCCCGATCGATCCGCGAGCCGCTGAGCGGAACGCTCCGCGAACCGTGTTGGTCGCGGACGAGGTCCCGGAGCGGGAGTCACTATCTCCCCGAAGCGAGTGACCACTATACCAAGCAGGATAGCGAACGCAAACTCACAAGTGGCTTCTTCGGCTCGCCGGAGGCCAGACCGTGGAAAAACGGGAGCTTATTTGGACGCGAGGCCGGAATTGGGAGCGCTTGCCATGCCCGTGGGAGGTCTGGTATCCTGCCCGGGTCCAGCCGTGAGAGCAGGTGCGTCAAAACCGGACCGTTCCGCTCGGAGGGCTGTAAGATCATGTCCACAAAGGGTTTGCTGAGTCAGCCGGTGGCGCTCGTCGTCGACGATGAGCCCGATCTGGTGGAACTTGTCTCCTACAACCTGGAGCAGGCCGGCTTTCGGGTGGTCGCGGCGTCAAATGGTTTTGACGCGATCCGTCAGGCATCCTTACACAATCCGAATATCATCATCCTTGACGTGATGATGCCCGAGATCACGGGGACGGAAGTCGCCCGGCGGCTGCGCTCGAACCCCAAGACCAGCGCCATCCCCATCATCATGCTCACCGCCCGCGCGACGGACGGGGACCAGATCGCGGGGCTCTCCGCGGGCGCCGACGACTACGTCCTCAAACCGTTCTCGATGCGGGTGCTGCTCGCCCGCGTGGACGCAGCGATCCGTCGGACGCCCGACTCTCGGGCGCCGACGGCGCTCAGCGTCGGGCCGATCGCGCTGGACCTAGACCGGCACGAGGCCCGGGTGGGCGGGGCGCTGGTCGCGCTGACGCCGACGGAGTTTCGGCTGCTGGCGGCGCTGATCCACGCGGGGGGCAAGGTTCTGCACCGCGACGAACTCATCAACAAAGGCATGGGGCCCGGCGTCGCGGTCACGGACCGAGCCATCGACGTGCACATCGCCGCGGTGCGCCGCAAGCTGGGCGCGGCGGGGGACATGGTGCAGACCGTTCGCGGCGTGGGGTATCGGATGATGCTCGGCGCGGGCGAGGCGGAGACCGCGGCGTGACTCCCGGTTCGCGGCCGGGCGCGGGAGGGCCTCGCGTGAAGCGGCGATGATCCCGACGAAATTGCTCGCGGTTGTGGGCGCGGCGCTGCTGGCGGGGGGCTGGCTCGCCGGGTCGCTGCACCGCGCGTGGATCGGCGCGCTCGTGGCCTTGGGCGCGACGCTCGCGCTGGGGCTTCGATCC
>CAYVSR010000393.1:0-3252 GCA_964453125.1 uncultured Phycisphaeraceae bacterium
CGGCCTCAACCTCGCCCGCCTCGTACGCCTCGGCCGCCGCGGCTGCCGCGGCTGCCTCCGCCATCGCCTCGTCCTCGTCGTCCCACACGCCGCGCATCCGGCGTTCGTATTGCAGCGCCTTCCCCATGGCCGCGAGGCGCGTGCCGATGGCCCCGAAGATCAGCAGAAAGACCAGGCTCGCCGAGACGCGCGCGATCATGTACCCCTCGAACATCGCGCCGGCGAAGTACATCGCGTAGAAGCCGGTGAGAAGTTCGATCAGGCGCCGCTCGCGGATGGGGAACATGCGCTTGCGACGCCACAGCCCCAGCACCTGCACGCCGACGACCACGACCGTCAGGAACAGCAGGAACCCCATCCCGACGCCGTACGACGCCATGCCGAACAGGAACGAATTCTCCGACGGGATGTCCTTGGGCAGGCCGACGCCGAAGAGCGGGTTGGCGGCGATCTCCTCGAGCATCCGGCGCCACACGGCGGAGCGCGTGTCCCCGCGGCTGACCAGCCCCTCGAGGTCGAACTCGATCCGAGCCGACGACAGGAAGTTGAACGCCACCAGCCCGACCAGCCCCACCACAGGCAGCAGCAGGATCGCCCGGCCGATGCGCGCGTACAGCACCGACATCAGCCCGATCGCCAGCATGACCAGCCCGGTGCGCGAGCCCGTCCAGAGCACGAAGATGGCATTGACCCCCGCCAGCGCCGCCCACAGCGGCTTGTAGCGCTGCTTTGGGTCGTTCAGCAGCAGGAACAGGCAGGTGATGCAGACCACCGAGGTGAACACCGCGGCGTGCTGCGGGTTGGCCAGCAGCCCGTGGAACCGCGAGAGCCCGTGCTGCACGACCAGCTTCTTCCAGGCGATCACGAACTGAATGCCGACGCCGCCGATCCACACCACGCTGGTCAGGGCGATGATCCGCAGCGGGCGATAGAAGTCGTCCCACTCGTCGATCAGCGACGTCACCACGATCGCCACGATGGGGATGGTGAGCGCCGCGAACACCATCGACGCCATGCCATCTTCCGGAAAGCCCGACATCAGGCGCACCATGCCCGCGTAGAACCCGATCAGCAGCGCCATCACCGCCGGGCCCGAGATCCGCCCCAGGCGCAGCCGGGCCACGTTCACCGCCGCCGCCGCGATCAGGAACAGCGCGGCGCCCAGGAACAACTGCGACCGCGCCGCCTGCATCGGCAGGATCCACAGCCGGATGAGGTTCTTGCCGAAGTCCAAGGGCACGCCGAGGGCCGAGATGAACAGCATCGCCCCGACGAACAGCAGCGCGAACCGGAAGCGCACGATGGCGAGCAACAGCGCCGCGGCCCCGATCAGGCCGAGCACCATCGCCAAACCGATCGAAAGCCCCTGCTCGTACACCTGTGACTCGCCCTCCGCGCCGCGACCGACCCGTGCTCCGGGCCTCGCGCGCCGGCCCGGGAGTCTATCGGCGCTCCCCCCCGCCTTCCCGACCAGCCGAGCGGTTATCCGCCGCGCCCGCCCGGTGCGCCGCCCCCCGATCCCGCGGGGACGGCCACCTCCCACACCAGCGGCAGGTGGTCGGACCCCAGCCGCGGCCCCACCCGCAACGTGAGCGCCCGCGCGCCGCCCCCCGTGAACACCGCGTCGATGGGCACGCCCAGCCACCGACCGACGCGCGCGTGCCATGTCCCCCCGCCGTACAGCGCCGCCCAACCCGTCAGCCCGCTCGCGCGACGGAACGCGCGGTGCACCATGCCTGTGGGCGCCGAGTTGAAATCCCCGCTGACGATCGCGGGCATCGGCCGCTCGCGCAGCCACGCGCGCACGATCGCGCCGTCACCGCGCACCTGCCCCAGCGACGCCAGCCACGTCTCGCGCCTCCGCGGCGAAGCGGGGTGCGTGCCGCCGAACAGGAACTCGGCGCCGCCCTCCGGGCGCACCACGACCGACCGTCGCGCAAGGAACGACGCCCAGTTCACACGCTCCGACTCGCCCCGCACCATCCGCGCCCGCTCGATGGGGAACTTGGAATACAGCGCCATCTGCCACATGAGCCCCGGGCGCGCCTCGATTCGGAACGGGTAGCGCTCCGCCACCCAGGGGTTCGCCGCCGCAAAGCCGTTGGGGATCTCGACCAGGCACACGAGATCCGCGTCCGTCTCGCGCAGCCAGGCGGCGAACGCGGGCGAGCCGTCCCCCTTCGCGTTGTAGTGCGCGACGCGGACCGTTCGCTCTCCCGGGGCCGCCCGCCCCCCGGGCACGTTCCACTCGCGCGCCGAGAGCCCCAGCGTCGCCGCACCCGCCAGAACCGCGCTGAGCGCGAACCGCCGGCAGCGCGCGGCAAAGAACAGCGCCGCCACGACCACCAGCGCCGCCGCGACTTGCGGCCCAAAGTGCGAGACGACATCCAGCACGTACACCCTGCGCGGCGCCGCCAGCAGCAGGGCGTACACCCAGGGCGCCATCAGCGCGGCCGCGCCCAGCGCCCGCGCCGCCACGCCGCGCCGGCGCCGACGCGCCGTGCCCGGCGCCGCTCCGTCTGCTTCATTCGCTTCCTGCGCCGCCCGTGTCATCCGTTTCCCATCGGTGCAAGCCGCCGCCGAACACTTCCGACGAATGCTACCGGCCCACCCGCCCGGTCCCGGCAGGCGTCGCCGCCGCCCGAACCCTCCCAGGCCCGACTGCGGGAATCGTGGCGACAGTCGAAAACTCCCCGATCTGTGGCCCGGTGCGGCACACCAGCGGTAGGATTCCGCGATTCGCGGCCCTGTCCGCTAACTGACCCGCGCACGGCGCGCACCCCTTCAGACAGCCGATCCGTTCGTCCCAATGCCCGCGTGATTTGCGGCCGAAATTGCAGGACCGAATGGAGGTCTCCATGAACCGATCGTCTCTCACCCGATTCGTCCCCGCCCTGCTCGCCTTCGCCTGCGCCGCGGGCCCGCCCCTCTCCGCCGCGCCGGCGCCGACGCGCAAGCCGGCGCCCGTCGTGAAGAAGACCTCGCCCGCCCCCGGCGCGGCGCCCTCCACGGCGGCCGCCACGACGCCCGAGTTCACCTACTACCTCTGCGTCACCGGCAAGAGCGCGAACCTCGTGGCGCCCGTCAACTACCCCATGATCCGTACGGACGCGGTGTGCTTCTACGAGCACCTCCTGGGCCTCTACCCGCGCATCCTGCCCGATCGCGTCGAGCACGGCGGCATCCCGCAAAAGACCTCATCTTAGGCGTCGAGAACGAACGGCTGCGCGTCGTGACCAAGGACGTCGGCGG
>CAYVSR010000394.1:0-3242 GCA_964453125.1 uncultured Phycisphaeraceae bacterium
GGCCATCGCGGGGCCGGGGCCGCTGCTCGGGCCGGTGCTGGCGGCGCAGTGGGGCTACCTGCCCGGGTTGTCGTGGATCGTGATCGGGGCATGCCTCGCGGGAGGCGCGCACGACTTCGTGATCCTGCTGGCGAGCGTGCGCCAAGGGGGCATCAGCCTGCCGCGGATCGCGCGGCGCAACATCGGGCGCGTGGCCGGTGTGACGACGAGCGTGGCGACGATGTTCATCATCGTGTGCACCATGGCGAGCGTGGCGATCGTGGTGGTGAACGCGCTGGCCGAGAGTTCGTGGGGGATGTTCACGATCCTGCTGACCATCCCCGCGGCGCTGATCACCGGGCTGTGGATGTACAAGATCCGGCCGGGCAAGGTGGCCGAGGCGAGCGCCATCGGCGTGGCGATCGTGCTGGCCGGGGTGATTCTCGGCAGGCCATTCGCTGAGTCCGACTTCGGGCACACGCTGCTGTTCGACAAGAAGACGCTCAGCATCGCCCTGCCGGTGTACGCGTGCATCGCGTCCATCCTGCCGGTGTGGGCGCTGATGTGCCCGCGCGACTATCTCAGCAGTTACATGAAGATCGGCGTGATGGCGGTGCTCGGCGTCGGGCTGATCGTCGCGAACCCCACGCTGAAGATGCCGGCAACGACGGTGTTCGTCGGCGGGGGCGGGCCGGTGATCTCGGGCGCGGTGTGGCCGTACGTGTGCATCGTGATCATGTGCGGCGCGATCTCGGGGTTCCACGCGCTGATCGCCTCGGGCACCACGCCCAAGATGATCAACAAGGAGCGGGACATCCGGCCCATCGGGTACGGGGCGATGGTCGTCGAGGGGTTCGTGGCAGTGACGGCGTTGGTCGCGGCGTGCGCGCTGGCGCCGGGCGACTATTTCGCGATCAATGTGGCGCAGGACACGGCGGCCCAGCAGGCGAAATACGCGGGCGCGATGGCCACCGCCGCGGCGGGCGGGTGGGACATAGCGCCGCAGGAAATGTCGTCGCTCGAGACGGGCGTGGGCGAGCGCCTCGCGGGGCGCACCGGAGGCGCGGTGACGCTGGCGGTGGGCATGGCGAAGGTGTTCTCGAGCCTGCCGGGGCTCGGGGCGCTGATGTCGTACTGGTACCACTTCGTGATCATGTTCGAGGCGCTGTTCATTCTGACGCTGCTCGAGACGGGCACGCGGGTGGCGCGGTTCGTGTTCCAGGAGGCGATCGACGGTGAAGGCGCCGAGGCGACGAGGCATGAGGGCGTCGAGGGCGGGCCGCAGGTGACCGCGCTGATGGACGGCGCAGGAGCCGACCCGCACGCCGCCACGGTGCGCCGGCCGAACTGGGCGCTCAACGTGGGGCTCTCGATCGTGTGCTGCGCGATGTGGGGGTACCTGCTCTACAGCGGCGACCTGAACACGCTCTGGAGCATGCTGGGCATCGCGAACCAGCTGCTGGCAAGCATCGCGCTGGCGGTGGGCACGACGTACCTGCTCAACCACGCCCCGAAGCGCGCGTACGCGCTGTGCACGGCGATCCCCTTCGTGTTCGTGCTGGCGACGACGCTGGTGGCGGGCACGGGGCGCGTGCTCGAGTGGATGTCGGACATCCCCGGGCTGGTGGACGCCGGCAGGGGGCACGAGGTGTTCATGAAGCGCCTGCTGATCGGGCTGGCGTGCGTGATGCTGGCGCTGACGGTCGTCATCGCGGTCAGCGCGGGGCGGAAGTGGTGGGAGATCCTGCGGTCGCCGGCAAGGCCCGCGCCGGCGCCCGGCGTCTGACGCGCGCCCCGGCGGAATCGCTGCGATTCTCGGACGAATCGGGGAGCGCCGACGCCCCTGCTATAGTTCCCGCCCCCCATGAACACAGGCCACACGGACGCAGCCGCGAAACGCACGGTCACGCTCATCCCCGGCGACGGGATCGGGCCGGAGGTCGCGAACGCCGCCGCGCGGGTGATCGAGGCCGTAGGCGCGCCGATCTAGTGGGAGCGGTGCGAGGCGGGGAGCGCGGTGTTCAAGCGGGGCGTCGCCTCCGGCGTGCCGCAGGAGACGATGAACTCCATCCGGCGGACGCGCCTGGCGCTGAAGGGGCCGCTCGAGACGCCGGTGGGCTACGGCGAGAAATCAGCCAACGTCACGCTGCGCAAGTTCTTCGAACTCTACGCGAACATCCGACCGGTGCGCGAGCTGCCGGGGGTGCGCACGCCGTTCTCGGGGCGCAACATCGACCTCGTCGTTGTGCGCGAGAACGTGGAGGACCTGTACGCGGGCATCGAGCACATGCAGACGCCGAGCGTCGCGCAGTGTCTGAAGCTGATGAGCGCCAAGGGCTGCCGCAAGATCGTGCGCCTCGCGTTCGAGCTGGCCCGGGCCGAGGGTCGCAAGAAGGTGCACTGCGCCACGAAGGCGAACATCATGAAGATGACGGAGGGGCTGCTCAAGCGCTCCTTCGAGGCCATCGCGCCCGAGTACCCGGACATCAGGGCCGAGCACATCATCATCGACAACTGCGCCCACCAGCTGGTGCGGTTCCCCGAGCAGTTCGAGGTGATCGTCACGTCGAACATGAACGGGGACATCATCTCCGACCTGACCAGCGGGCTAGTCGGCGGGCTGGGCTTCGCGCCCAGCGCGAATGTCGGGGCGGACGCGGTGATCTTCGAGGCCGTCCACGGCTCGGCGCCGACCATCGCCGGCAAGAACATCGCCAACCCCACCGCGATGATGATGAGCGCCGCCATGATGCTGCGACACATGGGGCTCTTCGCCGCCGGCGCGACCATCGAGAACGCGGTGCTCTACACCCTCGAGCGGGGCGAGGCGCGCACGGCGGACGTGGAGCGGAAGAGCGGAGCGCTCTCACCAGGCGCCACGTCTGATCGGCTCTCGCCCAGCATCGCGAAGACGAGTGAAGGCGTCGCGCCCGCGACGGACGGAGGGACTGAGCGGACTCCTGGAGAGCTTTCACCAGGGGCCGGGACTGATCGGCTCTCGCCCAGCATCGCGAAGACGAGTGAAGGCGTCGCGCGCGCGACGGACGGAGAGACTGTTCGGCCTTCGCCAAACGTCGCGACGAGTGAGGGCGTCGAGCCCACGCCGGACGGGGCCGCGCGAGCACGCGGGGCGCACATCGGAGGAGCTGAGCAAACGAGCGGCGTGCGCTCTCCGGGCGCTGCGACGACGAGCCCAGGCGTCGAGCGCGCGCCCGACGGTGACGTGATGAGCCCACGCGTCGGGTCGGGCTCCCCCGCGAGCG
>CAYVSR010000395.1:0-3239 GCA_964453125.1 uncultured Phycisphaeraceae bacterium
CCCGATCGACGAGGCGCGCGTGCTCGAACTGCTCGGCGCGTTCGAGCGCGCCCTCCCATCCGCCGACGTCGTCTGCATCGAGGATTACAACAAGGGCGTGTGCACCGACCGCGTGTGCCAGGCCGTCATCGGCGCCGCGCGGCGCGCGGGCAAGCCCGTGCTGGTGGATCCCGCCGCGATCGCTGACTACACGAAGTACGCGCGGGCCTCCGCTGTTACGCCCAACCGCTCCGAGGCCGAACTCGCCGTCGCCGGCCCGGACGCGCCCCACGACAAACCCCTCGGCGCCGACACCCCCGGCGCGTGGGAAGCCCTCGCCACCAACCTCCTCACCCGCCATCAGTTCGACGCCGTCGTCCTCACCCTCGACCGCCACGGCGCCCTCCTCGCCCGGCGCGACGAGGCGCCGGCGCACTTCCCCACCGTCGCGCGGACCGTCTACGACGTCTCCGGCGCGGGCGACATGGTGCTCGCGGCGCTCGCGGGCGGCCTCGCGAACGGCGCGTCCTGGCCCGACGCCGTGCGTCTCGCCAATATCGCCGCCGGCCTCGAGGTCGAGGTCTTCGGCGTCGAGCCAATCCCGATCGAGCGCATTCACCACTCCGTGCTGCTGCACGAGGGGCGCCTCTCGGGGAAGACGCGCTCCCTGCCCGACCTGCTCATCGAGATCGCCGCCCACCGGCGCCAGGGGCGCACTGTCGTGTTCACCAACGGCTGCTTCGACCTGCTGCACGCCGGGCACGTCTCGCTGCTGCGCCACGCCGCGCGCCAGGGCGACATCGTGGTCGTCGGCCTCAACGACGACGACTCGGTGCGCCGCCTGAAGGGCGCCGGCCGCCCGGTGCACAGCGCCCGCGACCGCGCCGAGATCCTCGGCGAACTCGAGTCCGTCTCCGCCGTGGCGCTCTTCACCGACGACACCCCGCTGCGCCTCATCGAGGCCATCCGCCCCGACGTGCTCGTCAAGGGCGCCGAGTACGCCCAGCCGGGCAAGGACGTGGTGGGGCGGGCGCTGGTCGAGTCCTACGGCGGGCGTGTCGAACTCGCGCCGCACCTCGACGGGCGCAGCACCACCGGCGTGGTCACGCGCCTGCAGGGCCCGTCGCGCGCCCCCGCGACCGCCTGATGCGTCCTCGCCCAACCAGCGCCGCTACCATCGCGCGCCGATGATCGACCTCAACGCGCTCTCGCTGAACAACCTCTTCGCCGCACTCACGAGCGACGGGCTGACGCGCCGCGTTTTCGAGATCGCCCGCGACGAAGACCTCGGCCCGCGCGGCCTCGATGGGGACGTCACCAGCGCCTCCATCCTCGCGCCCGACGCCCCCGCCCGCGCTCGCCTCGTCTCGCGCGCCTCGGGAACAGTCTCCGGCCTCGCGGCGGCGCCGATGCTGCTCGAGGTCTTCGGCGTCTCGGTCGAGTTCACCCGCCACGCCGCGGACGGCGCCCGGGTGTCGCCAAGCCAGCCTCTCGCGACGCTGGCCGGCCCCGCGCGCCACCTGCTCGCCGTCGAGCGCACGCTGCTGAACACGGTGTCGCGCTGCGCGGGCATCGCGACGCTCGCCCGCCGCTACGTCGACGCCGTCGCCGCGTCGAACGCCGTCATCTGCGAGACCCGAAAGACCGTCCCCGGGCTGCGCGCGCTCGACAAATACGCCTCTCGCTGCGGCGGGGCGTACCTCCACCGCATCGCCCTGCACGACGGCGCGCTCTACAAGGACAACCATCTCGCGGGCGTCGCCCCGACGAATCTCGCCGCGCGCGTCGGCGCCGCCGCGCAGCGCGCGAGAGAGATGTCGCCCGAGGGCCTTCGCTTCGTCGAGGTCGAGGCCGATTCCCTCGAGCAGTTCGACGCCCTGCTGACGCTGCCCCCGGGGACGATCGACATCGTGTTGCTCGACAACATGGCTCCGGCCGACCTGCGACGCGCGGTCGCGGCACGCAACGCGACGAACCCCCGCCTCCGCCTCGAGGCCTCCGGCGGCGTGAACCTCAAGAGCGTGCTCGACATCTCCGCCGCGGGCGTGGACCGCATCTCGGTGGGGGAGATCACACACTCCGCGCCGATCCTCGACATCGGGCTGGACTTCGAATAGCGGACGAGGAATCAACCACGGAGACACAGGGGCACGGAGAGGGCGCTCGAGTCTTGGATCGTCAGAGCCCGGAGCGGCAGCGACGGGACCCCATGCGCTCGTGCTCATTCTCTTGCCGCATCCGTCGCGGAACGCCCCGTTTGTTGGCCCTTGCTCCGGTCGCTCCCGCCCCCGGCTCTGAAGTTCCGGGATCAGCGTTGTTTCTCCGCGTCTCCGCGCCTCCGCGCCTCTGCGGTGAATTCTTCAGGACTTCCCCACCGCGTACACCACGAACCGATGCCCCTGTGCCGCCAGGCCGCGCTCAGCGCACAGCCGGTCGCGCAGCGCGAGCAGCTCGGGCGCCTCGATGGTCTCGATCTCGTGCGTGTCCACGCGCACGATCAGATCGCGCGGGCGCCTGCCGTACGCCAGGAGGTAGTGCGCCTGATCCGCGTCCACCAGCGCCTGCTGGATGATCCCCGCGTCCTGCAGCAGCTTGATGGTGCGGTACACCGTTGCCTTGCTGACCCGGAAGCCGGACTTCCGGAGCGTCTCCTGCAGTTCCTCCGCCTGGAACAGGTCGTCGATGCGGATGATCGCGTCGAGCACCTGCGCCCGCTCGGGGGTGTACTTCTGCCCGACTTCCTTCAGCCGGCGTCGGAACACCGCGCACAGCGGCTCCATGACCGCGAACCCGCCCGAGCCACGCGTTCCCTGCGCCTGCTGCATCCGCGCCAGTCTACCGCTGAACGCGAAGGCCCATCCACGCCACTCAGAAACGGGGAGTTGCATGCGAGCGCCGACGCTTGGCCGGCCCGCGCTCGCGCAACTCGCGGCTCATCCCTTCGCCCAGTCTCCCACACAATCCATCTCTTCCCCTCTTCCCCGGGTCTCCCCATCCCCGCCTTTCCGCCGCTCCGCTTCTGCTCCTCTCCGCGTCTCCGCGCCTCCGCGGTGAACCCTCTTCGTTTCACCGCTTCTTCTTCACCCAGGCCGTCAGGCGCTTCGCGTCCCACGCGTTCACGCAGCGCTCGGGCGTCAGGCCGCCGCGCCTCGCCGTCGCCACGCCGTAGCGCAGCTGCTCGAAGTCCGCCGGGTGGTGCACGTCGCAGTCGATGGCGATGTCCGCGCCCGCCGCGAGCGCGACCCGCACGTGCGCATCGC
>CAYVSR010000396.1:0-3208 GCA_964453125.1 uncultured Phycisphaeraceae bacterium
ATCGCCCCCTCGCCATGGTCTCCCACGACTCGATGCAGCGAGCCCGCGACGCAGCCCTCTCCGCCTGGGCTCGCTTCGTCGCGCATCGGCCGAAGACGACCATCGCGATCGTGCTGCTCGTCGCGCTGGCCAGCGGAGCGCTCGCCGCCGCGCGCCTCGGGTTCCGGTCCGACCGCTCCGACCTCATCGACCCGTCGCTCTCCTGGCAGCGCCGCTACGCCGAGTTCCGCGCCGCCTTCCCGCGCTGGGACGACGCGGTGGTGGTGATCGACACGAAGACCGCCCCCGACGGCGCCGCGCTCGAGGCGTACCTCAACGCCCTGCAGGCTCGCCTCGATGCGGACCCGCGCATTGCGCGCGCCGACCTCGGCTTCCCGACCGACGCGGCGCCGGCGGGGCTGATTCTCACCCTGCCCCCCGAGAAACTCAGGCCGATCACCGAAGACCTCCAGCGCGCCGGGCCGGTCATCGCCTCGCCCTCGCTCGGTCATCTGCTGTCGCTCTCGACCCTCGGCCAGCGCATGGGCGGGCTCGATGCGCGCTCCGAGGCGGATCTCGCGGCGCTGCTCGACCGTGCCGCGCGGCTGGGCGCCGGCGGGCCGGATACTCCCGCGGCGCTGCTGGGCGAGATCCCACCCATCCAGCGCCTCGTCACGCCTTCGGGCACGTTCAATCTCGCGCTGGTCGCGCTGGCCGACGATGGCGCCGGCGCCAAGGGCGTGCAGACCGGCAAAGCAGCCGCCATTCTCGCGCTGCGCGAACACCTCGGCGCGCTGCGCGCCGAGGCCCGCTTCGGCGCGATCGAGGCGGGCGTCACCGGCGTGCCCGTCCTCGAGGCGGACGAGACGGCGCTCTCCACCAGCGACTCGTCGCGCGCATCGGCCATCGCCGCGGCGCTGATCGCGCTGCTGGCCATCGTCGTGTACCGCGGCGTGGTCGTGCCCGCGCTGCTGATGGGCGGCCTGGGCCTGGGCCTCGCGGCGTCGTTCGGCTGGGCGACGGTCAGCGTCGGCCACCTGCAGGTGCTCTCCGTCGTGTTCATGGTGATGCTGGTGGGCCTGGGCGCCGACATGACCATGCACCTGATCGCGCGCCTCGAGGTCACGCACCCCGATCACGCGCACATCGAGCGCGCCATTCTCGACTCGTTCCGCGCCGTCGGGCCCGGAGTCATCACCGGCACGATCACCACCGCCGCCGCGTTCGCGGCCACCGCGTTCACGGCGTTCAAGGGCAGCGCCGAACTGGGCGTCATCGCCGCCGGCGGCGTCGTGCTGTGCACTCTGGTCTCGCTGGCGTTCTTCCCCGCGGCGCTGGCGCTGCTGCCCCGACCCGAGCGCAGCCTGCGCGGGCACGACGGGGGCGTGTCTCGCCCGTTCCTGGGCGGCGCGGTCAACTTCATCGACCGGCGCGCCCCCATCACCGTGGGCGTGTGGGCGCTGCTGCTCGCGGCGTGCGTGCCGCTGGCCATGCGGGTGCGCTACGACACCGATCTGCTGAAAATGCTGCCTGATTCGGCCGAGAGCGTGCGCTGGGAGCGGCGTCTCGCGGCGGACGACGAGCAGTCCTCCTGGCACGCCGTGGTCGTGGCCAAGACCGCCGACGAGGCGCGCACGCTCACCGAGCGCCTGCGCGCCCTGCCCGAGGTGGCGGACGTCAGCGGCGCCGGGATCCTGTTCCCCGACCGGCTCGCCGAGAAGGAGGCGCTGCTGGCGACCGTGCCCGAGCCGCCCATGCCGCTGTTCGAGACCGAGGCGCTCGATCTCGCCGCCAGCGCGAGGCAGATCGCCACGCTCGCGAAGCCCGAGTCGTCCGTCGGCGCGACCGCGGCGCGCGTCGCCGCACTGAGCCCCGAGGCGGTCGCGCGCGTGAACGCGGCGTACGGCGCCGAGCGGGCCGCGCTTGCCTCGCGCATCGGCGCGATCAAGGGCGCCAAGCCCGCGACGCCCGAGAGCCTGCCCCCGGCGATCCGCGCGCAGGTCGTGGGCTCGAACGGCGAACTCATGCTGCGCGTCTTCCCCACGCGGGCGCCCGACGGCGTGACCAGCGTGCTCGCGCCCGAGCGCCTCGGTCCCTTCATGCGCGCCGTCACCGCGGTCGCGCCGGGCGTCAGCGGGCCCACGTCGCAGATCTACGAGTCGGCCAGGGTGATCAAGCGCGCCAACGTGCTCGGCGGCGTCTACGCGGCGCTGGCCATCCTCGGTGTGCTGTTCTTCGACTTCCGGCGCGTGGGCGACGTGCTCTCCGCGCTGCTGCCGGTGGGCGTCGCCGTGCTGGCGACGCTGGCGGCGCTGGGGCTGTTCGGGATCGACCTGAACTTCGCGAACACCATCGTGGCGCCGCTGATCGTGGGGCTGGGGGTGACGGCGGGGGTGAACGCGGTGCACCGGTGGCGCCAGCAGCCTCACGACCCCCCGGCGGGCCTGGCGGGTGGCGCCGGCCGGGCGATCACCCTGACGATCCTGTCGACGGCGATCGGGTTCGCGTGCATGATGACCGCCCAGCACAGGGGCATCCGGTCGCTGGGTCTGGTGATGACGATCGGCCTGGGGATGGTCTGGGCGGCGACGGTGTTCCTGCTCCCGGCGGTGTTGCGTCTGCGGACGAAACCGATCTACGATCCACCCGTGGCCCCCGGCGTCCCCCCCCGCCGGGCCAGCCGCGAGGGCGCGCGCCGCGAGACCGGCGCAGCGGCCGGTGGGACGCCCAGTCGCTAGAGACCCGCACAGGTGGGAAGGACGCGATCGCGCACCGATGGAGCAGCCACAACCAATCGCGCCCGCCGCAGCGCCCAGCGGGGTGAACCCTCCGCTCGAGGTGACGCCCCCGGCCGCGCCCGCGGCGCCCGCGCCGGTGCGCGACCCGAACGCGCCCAAGCCCAAGCAGATCTCGATCAAGCCCGCCATCGGCGACAAGCCGGGGTACATCTGGGTGGAGAACGAGGACGGCGTGGGCGGGCTGGGGCGCGTGTACATGGTCAAGATGCGCTTCGGCCGCGAGGTCGAACGCATCCGGATGACCAAGCTCTACAAGAAGCACTCCGCCAAGCAGGTGCGCGACGAACTCGACGCGCTCATCGGCGACCTGCTCTACAACGAGCGCGAGCACGGCGCCCTGACCGAGCAGGCGGTGCGCGACGTGATCGCGAAGGTCGCGCGCAAGCTCGCCGGCCCGCCGCGCAGGCCCGGCCCCGGCGGCCCCGGTCGCG
>CAYVSR010000397.1:0-3197 GCA_964453125.1 uncultured Phycisphaeraceae bacterium
GCGAGGCGGCGCGTCGTGCGCCGATCCTCGCCCACGCGCCCGCAAGCGGCCGCGGTTCGCATGCCATCGCGACCGACCCGCGGGTCGGGCCGTTCGTCAAGCGCCTGCTTCCATGCGAGCGCGACGTCCGAGCCGTGTCCCGCCAATCGATCGTCGCCGCCCGCGATCTCCCCGCCAGCGCCACGCTCGCGCCTTCCGATCTCACCGTCAAGCGCCCGGGCACGGGTCTGGCGCCCTACATGCTTGCCGACACGATCGGGCGCAGGCTCGCCCGCGCTGTCGCGGCCGACACGCCGCTGCGCCCTGAGGACCTCGCGTGACCGGCGCCCCCCGCACGCGAATCGTTGTGATCACCGGCACGCGCGCCGAGTTCGGCCTTCTCGAGACCGTCATGCGCGCCATCCGCGGGCGCCCGTCGCTCGAACTCAAGACGATCGTCGCCGGCGCCCACTTCCTCAAGCCCAGCGAGACCTGGCGCGAGGTCGAGGCCGCCTTCGGCATCGACGCCCGCGTCCCCATGCAGCGCGACGGCGAAACCGGGCGGCTTGCCGACGCGGCGGCGTTGGGGCGCGGCGTGGAGGGCTTCGCCGCGGCGTTCGCAGCGCTGAACCCCGACTGGGTCGTCGTGCTGGGGGATCGCATCGAGGCCTTCGCCGCGGCGAGCGCCGCCGCCGTGGGCGGGATCGCGCTGGCGCACATCCACGGCGGAGATCGTGCGGAGGGCGTCGCCGACGAATCGATGCGCCACGCGATTACGAAGTTGGCCCATCTCCACCTGCCCGCGACCGCCCAGAGCGCCGAACGGATCGTGCGCATGGGCGAGGACCCGGCGCGCGTGCGCGTGGTCGGCTCCCCGGCCATCGACGCGCTCGCGTCCGTCGAGCCGCTGAGCGACGCCCGCTTCGAGGCGCTCGGCGGGCCCGACACGCTCTTCCTGATGCACCCCGCGGGCAGGGACGACGAGACCGAACTCTCAGTCGCGGACGCCGCGCTCCGCGCGTGCGCCGCGCAGCGCAGGCGCGTGCTCGCGCTCATGCCCAACTTCGACCCCGGGCGCGCGGGCGTCGCGCAGTCGATCGAGCGCTCCGGCGTTCGTGTCGCCGAGCACCTGCCGCGGCGCGAGTGGCTGGCGCTCATGGCGCGCGTGTCCGGCGCCGGGGGCCTGCTGGTGGGGAACTCCAGCGCCGGGCTCATCGAGGCGTCGGCGCTCACGCCCGCGCTCCGCGCTGTGGATATCGGACCCCGCCAGGCAGGGCGCGAGCGACCGGCATCGGTGGTGCGCGTCGAGCAAGAATCGGAAGGCGCAATCGCGGGAGGCATCGCGGCGGCGCTCCGCCTCGACACCGAGGGCCTGCTCCACCCCTACGGCGACGGACGGACGGGCGAGCGCGTCGCCGGGCCCATCGCCGAGATCGGGCCGCCGACCGCGTCGTTCCTGCGCAAGCGGAACGCGTACTAGGACCCGTCCCCGACCACGCGCCGATTTCGCGCCACAAGTCGCTTCTCGGCCCGGCCGATGACCAGAGCCGGGAGATCGGGCGGCGCGAGGCGCCCACGAGCGATCCCCGAGGGAGCCGGACCCCGATGAGCGCCACAGCACAAGACCCTGGAGCCGTCGTCGCGCGGGCGATCCAGGAGATCAACCACATCGCGACCCTCCCCGAGATCACGCTCAAGATCGTCGAGCTGGTCGAGAGGCCCACCTCCACCGCCGGCGACATGCAGCGCGTCATCTCCAACGACCCCGCGCTCTGCACGCGCATCCTCAAGGTCGTCAACTCCGCGTTCTACGGCCTGCCCGGCCAGATCGCCTCGATCGAGCGCGCGATCGTGCTCCTCGGCCTCAACGCCGTCAAGAACATCGCCGTCGCCGCCAGCCTCGTCAAGCTGTTCCGCGGCGGCGAGCTCTCGGCCACGTTCTCGGCGCGCGACCTGTGGGTCCACGCCGTCGCCACCGCGACCGCGTCCAAGATCATCGCCGACGAACTCAAGATCGGGATGGCCGACGAGGCGTTTCTCGCCGGCCTCATGCACGACATCGGGGTCATGGTCGAGCTGCAGTTCGACCGCCAGAAGATGATCGCGACCCTCGAAAAGACCGGCTGCGAGGCGGGCGCGCCCAAGACCGACATGCGCCTCGCCGAGACCGAGGTCTTCGGCGCCAACCACGAGCAGTTCGGCGAGGGCCTCTGCCGCAAGTGGAAGTTCCCCTCCACCCTCGCGTCCGTGGCGGGCCACCACCACGAGCCGATGTCCCTCCCCGATGGCCAACGCACGCTCGCGTGCCTGGTGTTCGTGGCGGACCACCTCGCGGCGGAACTGGGCCAGGGCTTCCGCCTCGACCTGAAGGACACGTCCATCCCCGATGCGGTGCTGGCCGAACTGAAACTCTCCCGCGATCGGCTGCAGGTCATCCGCGATGGCCTGCCCGAGAAGCTCCAGGAAGTCAAGCGCCTGCTCGGCTGAGCGGCGCACGAAACACCGGGTTCCGGGGCCGCACGGACGCGCCCCCGGGGCCCGCGTTCGGTCTCTCTTTCTCCCTCCGGGCGGCTGCGTGAAAGCGCGGCCGCTCCTGCTTTCGGGGCCGGCCCGCGTACGATCGCGCTGCCCGGGCTGGAGCGCGCGTGATCTTCCTCATCCTCTATGTCGCGGCGGTCTGGGTGGCGGCCCACGCGTTCCGTCGGCGATGGGCCGGCTTCGCTATCCCACTGGTCAGCGTCGTGCCCGTGTTCGCGGCGCTCGCCTGGCTGCCGGACCTGCTGTCCATCTCGGTCTCGGTCGGCTCGCCCGCGATGGCGGCGCTCCCCGCGTCGTACGCCGCGCTGGTCGCGGGGGGCGGGCTGCTCATCGCGGCGCAGAAGCGCCGGCCGCGCGTCGGCTGCGGGTCGTGCGGCTACGACCTCGAGGGCAACACCAGCGGCGTGTGCCCGGAGTGCGGCGCGCCGATCGCGCGCCCGGCGCCGGCGCCGCAGAGCGCGCGCTCTCGTGCGCCCTCGAACGAGGCGCGTCGCCGCTGGCGATGAGGCCGGCGCTCAGGTCGCGCGCCGAGGTCCCGGGAGCGCGATCGCGCCGGCCAGCCCAGACCCGACCGCCATCAGGAACAGGCCGCCCCCGAACTGCTTGCTCGTCGGCTCCTCGGCCTTGGCGCCGGCCGATGGGGGCGGCGCGCCGTCGCGCCACAACGTCTGGAGCGCCGC
>CAYVSR010000398.1:0-3195 GCA_964453125.1 uncultured Phycisphaeraceae bacterium
CGACGTAATTCGCGCGGTCAAGGTCGGGGTTGCTGGAGTGCTCGCGCCATAGTGAAAGGTCACGTCCCGGGAGCTTCACCACGAGATCGGTAGCGCGCTCGACCTTGTCGCCGCTGCGAAGGTCCACGGGATAGGACGAGAGCCATGGAGACGCGGGCGGCTGCAGCGGGCTGCCCGGGGGAGAACCGAAGTCCAGCCCCGAATCGCCGCAGTCGTCGTCGGGATCGCGTCCGCTGGGGAACTCGTTCGAATCGGCGTCCTCGTCGATATTGCCGCAGTCGATCGCGTCCTCAGACCCAAAGCCCGTCTCGCCGCCCACGCATTCGAGGAAGCAGTGCACACCGCTCGGGCACGCCGTGGCCGGGCTGGAGATGCCCAGCGGGCGCGGGTCGCACTCCCATCCGGGCACCCACACCCCGCCGTAAACGCAGATGGGCGTGCGCGCGTTCGCGCGGTCAATACCGACGAGGTGGACCAGGCACGCCGCGAGCGCAAGGGTCGCGAGCGCCGGGACGATCGTGGAGGGCGCGAGGCAGATCCGTCGAGCCCTGAAAGCTAGTCCGCCAATTCCCATCGGAAGATCCCCTGATGCAACTCGGCGCGCCGGGCGCGTGCCACCGCGGCAGCCCGGCGAGCCGAAGCCCTCGACGCCGTCCATGCGGCCGCGCGACGCCACGCCGGGCAACAACGCCGCCGCGGAGCGCGAGAACGCAACCAGATTCTTCGGGACTCGGTTCGCAAAGCCCCGACCTACGCACCCCAACCGAGTGGCGAAAGGCTACTGCGCACCACAGTCATGAGCAATAGCAATGTTGTGATTTTGCGCGGCGGCGCTGGACGACGATGCGCGCAAGACGAAGCGCCGCAACGTGTTGAGCGCGTTCGAACGCGTAAAGAAAATCTCACGGCCCCTCAGCGCGCCGCGTGCGGCGAGGCGCAACGCATGTGCAGCGACCACTCCGGGCGCGAGCCGATGGCAACGAGCGGCTTGCTCGAGGGCGTCAATCCGTGAGTTGCACTGGTTGAGTGTTGACCAAAGTTGTGTGAATTCACAGGGGTTGACCGCCGAGCTTCCACAGATGTGTGTGTCGAATCTCGTTCTCGCGCAATGGGCCGAACCGCGCGCTGCCCACTTCGGGTTCAGTTGCGGCTGCACCTGTGGTCTGCACTAGGGTTGGATTCAAGCAGGCGTTTGACGCGGCTCTGCCAGTAGACGATGAATTGCGCGCGGCACGGATCAGCGCGGCATTCTCCTGCGAACCCTTGACACACCGGTGTGCGACGGACGAGGATGGGCGTCCCGGGAGTTCGAAGTTCAACGAGGAGGGCCGATGAGTCGGACCACGACGGCGGGCGGCAAGCCGATGCGTAGCGTGCTTGTGCTGTGCGCGGTCGCGTGCGCTGCGGGTGAGGTCCAACACACGCGCGCCCAAGAAGCGGCCATCGCCCACGCCGACATCGCCCTATCCGGCGAGCTCGAACTCACCCGCCTTGTCGAGCTCGTCAGCCAGCGGCTCGGTGTGTCCGTGCAGTACCAGGCAGCCGACCTCGCCAAGAAGGTCACGCTGCGCCTGCGCACAGCGCTCAAGGACTCCGAGCTGTGGGACGCGCTCGTCGCAACGCTCGACGGCCAAGGTCTCGCGGTGATCGAGACCGATCAGCCCGGGCTCTTCCGCGTCGTGCCCGCGGCGCAGGCAGCGGCGCAGCAGTCGCGGCTCGTTATGCCCGACGCCACAGGAGCGCCCGCGGGAGCGCCCCCAGCAACGCATGAGGGCGCTGTTGAGTCGAGCTACCTCTCGACCATTGTGCGTCTGCGCTCGGCCGATCCCACCGACATCGTCGCCGCGCTCATGCCCGTGCTCACGCCGCAGACCGGGGTGGTCAAGCCCATCGGCTCCGGCGGCCTCCTGCTGCTGAGCGACAGCCGCCGGCGCGTCGAGCAGGCGCTGGCGCTGCTTGAGCTGCTCGATGCGCCCGCCGATCCCGCGCGCACGTTCACCGTTGCGCTCGAGCACGCCAGCGCGACGGACGCCATCGCGCTCACGCAGCAGGTGCTCGTCGCCAAGGCGGCTGTGGACGGCCGGTCTGGCAAGGGGTCGCAAACCTCGGCCGCGCTGCGACCGCCTGGCACGCCACCCACTGGCAGTTCCGTACCGAGCGGCCTCTCCGCGCAGCCCCAGCTGATCGCCCTGCCCGACGACCGGCGCATCCTCGCGGTCGTGCCCGCGTCGCGCGAAGCGGAAGTGCGTGAGCTGCTCCTGACCTTCGACACCAAGGAGCCATCCGAGACCCGCTCGTACTCCGCCGCGAGCGCATCGCCCGAGGACCTCGCGGCCTCGGTCCGTGCGCTGCTCGACTCGCGGTCGCTGTCCGGGGGTGGGGGTGGGGCCGGGGGCGGAGGCGGCAAGCAACCGGGCGCGCGCGTTTACGCGGACCGGCTCACCGGCGCCGTGGTGGTCACGGCGTCCGCGAAGGATCACGAGCGGGTCCAAGAGCTTGTCGACAGCGTCAACGCCGCGCCGCTGGCAAGCCGGCAGACGCTCCGGTCGTTCGTGATCCGCAGCCGCAGCGCCGCGGAGCTGGTCGCGACGCTCGAGGGGCTGCTCGCCTCCGGCGCGCTCGGGGCCAACAGCGCAGCCCCCGCCCCCGGCGCCGAGCATTCCGGAGCTGACGCCGACGGGTCATCGTCGCCGCACGGTGGAAGTTTCAACAGTCGCCAGCTCTCGCCCAACCGCACAGGGCTAAGCAACTCCGGCGTGTTCACCTTGCCCCAGTCGGACACCCCCGGTAGCGCAGTGATCGACCCTTCCCCGGATCGCACGAGCGGCGCCGCTACCGGCGCTGAACGCGCAGCCGAACGATCTCAGCCTGTCGCAGGCCGCCGCTTCGATCTCTCGCTCTCCGTCGACGAGGCCACCAACACGATCCTCGCCGTAGGCGACCCGGCGCTGCTCCGCCAGCTCGAGGCGCTTATCGCCGAGCTCGACAGGCGCCAGCCGCAGGTGATGATCGAGGCCACGATCGTCAGCCTCTCCGACACCGAGGCGTTGAGTTTCGGGGCGGAGCTGAGGACGCAGTTCCAGAGCGGGGGCACCTCGTTCGACCTCGCCTCCCTCTTCGGGCTCGCCTCCGCGACCGGCGGCCCCCTCGCCGCGGGCACGGGGTTCTCCGGCATCATCATCAACCCCGGCGACT
>CAYVSR010000399.1:0-3185 GCA_964453125.1 uncultured Phycisphaeraceae bacterium
CGAGCCCCGGCTCCCGCAACGCGCATCACGCCGCCGCCGCTCCCTCTCCCGCGCCGCGCGGGAGAGGCGCAGGTGAGGGCTCCACCCCTTCCGCGTCTACTCCATCTACGCCGGCAATTCATGGCGCGCGCGAGTGGCAGCGAAACGCGGCAGTCGGCGCTGATGGCCCCTCTCCTGTCATCCGCTGCGCGGCTGACATCCTCTCCCCGTGCCGGGGAGAGGGGTTGCGTGCGCGCGCCGCGGTCCGCGGCTCGGAGTCGCCCAAAGCGTCCGCTTTCCCGGCCTCGGCCAGCCGCGTGCTTTCAGCCATGTATGAAAAAACGTTCAACCGGCGTGAAAGGCTGGGCGGCCATGCAGGCTTATCTATTGTGACGGCCGCACGGATGCGGCAGACCGAGTCGCACGGATGCGACAGGAGCGCCCAGGACCGCCGCTCTGCCCGCTAGTTGGGGGTCAACTACGGCGATTCGCTCCGCAATCTTCGGGCCCGCACGGCAGACCAGCCGCGCCGGGCCATTCGAGGAGCCGTAGCGCTCCGCGCTCGCCCGGTTCGCGTGCCACAGAGGACTCCGCCGATGCTCACTCTCTCCCGCCAGTCCGAACGCGCCGCCGCGGACCACGAAGCGGATTCCGAGGCCGCGCTCCGCTGGCTTGGGCTTATCGAGAACCTGGATGGCGCCGAACTCTCGGCGCGCATCGACGACGCGCTGCTGACGCTCGCGCCGTTGCGGGCGCGCCACGCGATTCTTGAGGACCAGCGCCGCCTCGTGGTGCTGGCCATCTTCCTGACCTACGCGGACACGCGCGGGCTGACGCCGGCGGAGCTGGCGTCCTTGGCCGACGCCCCCGCGTGGCTGGCGCCGCGTTCCGCGCTGCTTCGCGACCTGGACTCCTTCTGGCGGCCCGTCACGGCGGGCCACTCCTCTGCGCGCCGGCCGCCGTGCCGAACCGGTTCATCTCCCCGGTTCGCACGGCGGGCGAGCGCGTTTTTCCGCTTGTTCCACACCGTTGAGTCGGATGACCTCGCCCCTGTGCTTGGCGCGACGCCGTTGGCGCAGTAGGGTCAAAGCCCTTCCCGGCCCCGTCAGGCCCGGGACGCGGGCGGCGGGCGACGGCCCGCGCCCGCACGACAGGCGGATCGGGCGCAACGCCCCCTTCGCGCGGCGCCGGCCTTCACCACGGGCGTGAAGGTGCGGGCTTGCAGGTGGGGCCGGCCTCGGAAGGCCGGCACGACAAACTCGACTCGCCGCCACGACCGCGGCGCGTGGAGGTGGGCGTATGAACGTGGAAGCGTCCGAGCGCGCTGACCTCGGTGGTCTTGTTGCGCCGCTCTACGAGCCGTTGCTCCGATTCGCGCGTCGAAGGGTCGGCGCCGACCTCGCGGAGGACATCGTCCAGGAGACGATGCTGTGCCTGCTGCGCATGTCGACCGAGCGGCTCTCGCGCGTGACGCCGCCCTACGCCATGGCGATCGCGGCGAACCTCATCCGGCGCCACTTTTCACGCGGGAGCGGGCGCCCCGGCGTCGCGTCCGATCTGGCGCTCCGCAGCCTCGGCAGCGCCGACGAGGACCGCGCCGAGGCCGCCGCGCTCGCGGCGCAGCTCGCCCCTGTCATGTCGCTGCTCCCCGACGGGCACCACCTCGCGCTGCGCCTCGCGGTGTGCAGCGACGTCACCGTCGAGCGGGCCGCCGGGTCCATGCACGTGTCCGCCGCCACGCTGAACAACTGGCGCCACCGCGGCATCGAGCGCCTGCGACGGGCGGCTCGCGGCGTCGAGCTTGGCGCCACCGCGTGAACCCCGCGCCCTCGATTCGCACGCCCCGCGCACACTCGTACGGAGACATCGACATGCGCCACCACGCACGCCACGACTCCCTCCCCCCAGCGCTCAGCGCGCACGCGCGGGACCGCGCGGACTGGCTCGGCGCGTTCGGCGACGCGGCGCTCATCGTCCTGTTCGGCGGCGCCGTCGCGGCCGTTGCGCTGGCCGTCATCGCGCTGCTTCGCCAGATCTAGCGCGGCGCGAGAGATCGGTCGAAGAATCGCAGGCCCATGCGGTCCTTCGCCATGGTCAGCGTCTCCTCGGCCACGCGGTTCGCGCGGGCGGTGCCGTCGCGGATGATGTCGATGATCTTCTTCTCGCCGGCATCGCCCTCGTACGGCGCGCGCCGCTCGCGCATGGGGGCGAGCATGGCGCTGATCGCCTCGGCGACCTCGGCCTTGACGTGGCCGTCGCCGATGTTGTCGCCGCGGGTGTACTTGTCTCTCAGTTCGGCGGCGCGGGGCTGTGGAACGAACGCATCGACGTACTGCATGAGCGCGTTGTTCGCGTCGCCCGGTTCGGTGGGGCTCTGGCGCCCGGTGAAGATCTTGCCGACCTTCTTCTTCACCACGTCCGGCGGGTCGTTCAGGAAGATCGCGTTGTTGAGGCTCTTGGACATCTTGTTCACGCCGTCGACGCCCACGAGGCGCGCGATCCGCCCGACCAGCGCCGCGGGGATCGGGAACACGCCCCCGGCCTTCACGCTGTCCGTGTCCTCGGTCTTGGGGTTCACGGCGCAGTAGGTCTGGTTGAACCGCCGGGCGACCTCGCGGCACATCTCGATGTGCGCCACCTGATCCTCCCCGACCGGCACCAGTTCGGGCCGGAACGCGAGGATGTCGGCGCACTGGCCCACGGCGTACATCGGGAACCCGAACGAATACTTGTCGCCCAGTTCCTTTGTTTCGATCTCCGTCTTGAGCGTGGGGTTGCGCATCACGCGGTTGAACGGGATGAGCATCGCGAAGAACCAGGTGAGTTCGGCGATCGCGGGGATCTCCGTCTGAAGCACCACGGTGGATTTCGCCGGGTCGATGCCGCAGGCCAGCCAGTCCTTGACGATCTCGATGGTGTCACGCCGGATGTCGGCGGGCTTCTCGGCGCGGGTGGTGAAGGCGTGCATGTTGGCGAGCAGGAAGTAGCAGTCGTACTTCTCCTGCAGGCGCACGCGGTTCTCGAGCGAGCCGACCCAGTGGCCCAGGTGCAGCCGGCCGGTGGGGGTGTCGCCCGTACGGATGCGCGCGCGAAGGTCGGTGGTCATGACCGGGAGGGTACGCGGGGCCGATGGCGTCATGCGCCCAGAAGGGCGAGCACGACGTTGGCGGCGTTGAAGACCACGTGCATGCCGATGGGGACCGCGA
>CAYVSR010000400.1:0-3180 GCA_964453125.1 uncultured Phycisphaeraceae bacterium
GGTGTGCCGCTCGACGCACCGCCCTTCGGCTCGCAGGACGCGAACCGCAAGGCGTCCATGAAGGACTTCTTCGGCGGCCAGGCGACCGCGCTGCCCCTGCGCGACCCGCTGACGCTCGAGCCGATCAAGTAAGGCCGCCTGTCGGGCGCTCGCCCGGGATGTCGGCGATCTCAAGAAATCACGGGCGGCCTCTCGCGAGAGGGGCCGCCCTTTCTCGTGCGCCGCGCGTGCGCGATGGCGGTATCCTGCAAGCCCCGCTCGCGCGCGAGCGCCGGGGCCGGAGCCCGTTGCCGTGACCCAGTTGGACCACGCCGTCGCGACCGCCCCCCACCCGGCGGCGGACGCGCGCGCTGCCGCGACGGTGGCGGCTCGTCGCGGGGCGGCGGGCTCGCTGCTCGAACTGACCAAGCCGGGCATCACGCGGATGGTCACGGTGACCAGCGCCGTGGGCTTTGCGATGGCTTGGATGACCTCGCGGGGCGCCGGGGGCTCGCCGGGGCTGTCGGGCTGGTCGCTCCTCTGGCTGGCGCTGGCGACCGTGGCGGGCACGGCGCTCTCGTCGGCGGGCGCGGGGGCCTTGAACGAGTGGTGGGAACGCGAGCGCGATTCGCGGATGCGCCGGACTAGGACCCGACCGATCCCTGACGGGAGGCTGACGGCGGGGCAGGGGCTCGCCGCGGGGCTGCTGCTCAGCGCGCTGGGCGTCGGGCTGCTGCTGGCGCTGGTGAACTGGGCGGCGGCCGCGGTGTCGCTGGCGACGATCCTGAGTTACATCGTGGTGTACACGCCCCTCAAGCCCGTGACGCCGCTGGCGACGCTGGTGGGCGCGATCCCCGGGGCGCTGCCGCCGCTGATCGGCTGGACGGCGGCGTGGGGCGCGGGCGGATCGGTGGACGTGTGGCACGGGCTGGGGCAGGCGGGCGGGTGGTCGATCGTGATGCTGATGGTGGTGTGGCAGATCCCCCACTTTCTCGCGATCGCGTGGATGTACCGCGAGGATTACGCGCTGGGCGGGCACCGCGTGCTGCCGGTGGTGGACGAGAGCGGCGTGCGCACGGCGTGGACGGCGCTGCTGTGGTCGCTGACGCTGCTGCCCGTCTCGCTGTTCCCGGTCGTGGCGATGCCGGGGCGGCTGGGATGGATGTACGTCGGTCTGGCGCTGGCGCTCGGGGCTGTGATGCTGGGGGCGGCGGCACGCCTGGCGCGCACTCGCTCGAACGCGGATGCGCGCCGGCTGTTCTTCGCGTCGATCGTGTATCTGCCGTTGACGCTGGCGGCGATGGTGGCGGACACGGCGCTGGCCTGAGCGGTTGGACGGGGGTCGCCGGGCGTGGAATGATCGGGAGATGAACGTCACGACGGACGCGATGGCGCACGCCCCCCGCTCCCGGGCAGGGGGACGAGCCGTGGTTTTCCTGACAATGGCGGCGGCGCTGGGCGTGGCGGCGCTGGTGTTCGCGCTGGTGGTGCGCGTGGGCTTGTCTCGGCGCGAGGCGCGCCTGGCGCTGACGCCTGACGCGCCGCTGGCGGGGCTTCGCATCCCGGAGTTTTCGCTGATCGATCAGCACGGGCGCGAGGTCACGCGCGCGAGCCTGCTCGGGCGCGTCACGATCGTGGACTTCTTCTTCACGCACTGCCCGTTCGTCTGCCCGACGATGAGCGCGAACATGCTCGACCTGCAGCGGGACCTCGCGCGCGACGGCGTGCGGTTCCTGAGCGTGAGCGTGGACCCGGCGAACGACACGCCCGAGCGCATGCTCGAGTACGCGACGGCGCTGGGGGCGGACCTGTCGTCGTGGACGTTCGCGCGCGGCGAGGACGAGGTCGTAAGGGCCATCAGCGAAGGTGGGCTGACGCTGGGCGTGGCCGACGACCCGTCGCGGAGCGTGACGCTGGGCGAGGGGCGCGTGATGAACAACATCGCGCACTCCTCCAAGTTCGTGCTCATCGGGCCCGATGGCGCGCCCCTGGCGATGGCGTCGGGACTCGAGGGGGCGGCGCTCGAGCCGCTGAAGGCGCGCGCGCGCCGAGCGGCGGCGGCGCTGACGGCGCGGTGAAAAGCCCCCGATTTTGCGGGCGGTTCGGGACGCCGGGGGCGAACCGTGGGCCCGGTCGGTGCGTATCAGGGTGTGATTCGTTGTTCTCTCCTCCTCCGGCCCGATCCGCATGCCACGAGCGGCGGCTCGGGCTCTTTTTTGGGCGGGGGTCGGGCCACAGGTGTGGCTAGAATCGGGCTCACACGGGAGCGGGGCGCGTTGCCCCGCTCGCTAAGGCCTCCGGACGGTCTCTCCTGGCCGTCCGGAGGTTTTTCGTGCGCCGAGGATGAAGCCGGATGGTCGTCGATCCACCGTCTGCCCAGTCGGAGCGCGCGGTGTGGATTCGTCGTGGATAGCACGGCGGATCCGGCCCGGCGCGGCCGAGATGGCGCGATGTCCACGCGAGGGCGCGCGAACGGGCCGGAAGCGCGGGAAAAAAAACTGCGCGTCGTTAAGCGCCGCGTGCGCAAGGGAGAAAGGCGCATCGGGGCGTGCGAGCATCGGACGAGGGCGTTGAGCGCGGATGAAATGGGCTTTACATTCTCTTCACGGTCGAAGGATCGGCCGTCGGATCGTGCGTGGCCGGGAAGGGCTTTCGGAACCGAGCGAAGCAGGGGCGTCGCCGGGCGGAGCGAGCAATCGCACCGCACGGGGCGGCGCCATCGCCCGGGTTTCCGCCACGCAGTTTCGCGTTCGAAGGGACTCGGGTCTGGCCCGCGCGGCAGGCTGCTGCGCGGGGGCTGAAGCGGGCGCCTTCACGCGAAGGGGTGGGACGTGCGGTCAACGGCAACCGAAGGATCGGTCTGCGGGCGCATCTTGGAAGGGCTCGGCGCGGCGATCGGCGAGGACAAGGCCCGCCGGTATTTCGGCGAGGGCGGCGCCGCCGTCCGCGTGGAACGCGGCGGCGTCGTCGTGATCGCGGGATCGCGCTTCATCGCGGACCTGCTCTCGAGGCGGTTCGGCGAGGCGCTCCGCGAGGCGGCACGGGCGGCGCTGGGCGAGAAGGCGACGGTCGAGATCCGTGTGGCGAGCGCGCCGGGAGGCGACGTTCCGGCCGGTGTCGAGGGCGGCTGGAACCCGGCGGCGCCCCTGCGGACGGCGGCCCAGCCGGCGTCGCAGCGAGCCAGGGCGAGGCTCAAGCGGT
>CAYVSR010000401.1:0-3177 GCA_964453125.1 uncultured Phycisphaeraceae bacterium
GCCAGAACTGGAGAGGCGACGTGGTCGCAGTGGTCTCGTCAGGCGGAGCGCAGCGACTTGAGGCGCGGTACAGCGCGTATGGGGTGCCATCGGGCTTCCCCGCGGGGGATCTGGATGCCGATGGAGACTGCGACTTCGGGGACCTCACCATCATCGGCGGCTGGATCGGGGTCACGTACGACGTCCGCGGCGACATCGACCTCGACGGGGACGTCGACTCGGCGGATCAGACGATCCTGAGCACTCTCAACTACGGCGTGACGCTGGGACGCGGTAAGCTGTCGCGGACGGTCACCTCGGCCGCTGGTGGGGTCCGCAAGGGGTACGCGGGGTACGAGCACGACGGGGCGCTGCTGAACTCGTCATTCTTGCACGCGCGAATGCGGGTCTTCTTGGCAGAGTTAGGAAGGTGGACGGGGCGCGGCTTGCTATTGCCTGTCCTCCAGGAAATCAACACCTATTTCAGCGACGCAGCAACCCAACGTTCCTCTCCTGCGAAAGCTTGCGCAGATAGAGGCAAGTCTTCTAAGTTTCGGGTGTGCTGCGGTTCGGATTGCCCTCGCACCGGATTCTCGGACTCTGACTTGAGGCGTTCGAATGGACTGGAGACCGTGGGCTCAGCCACTGACGGGTGCGCTGGACTTACACCGAGTCATTTCAACGAATGCAATGACGTTCCGCCGGGGCCGGGAGTTCTCCCGCCACGGGCTCGGCCCGGCGCTTCATGTGCTCGGTGGTGTTATAGAGCGGACACCAACCAACTTCCCCTTCCCCCCGGGGATTGCGTACAAGGCTTCGAAGGGTGTGTTATCTACATCAACAACGAGTTCTTTCCCGTCTGCGTGCAGTGCCGAAGTATTGAGAACTCTGTGTGCACGAGGCGCCTGCAGTGGACCGAGATTACCGACCTGTGCTTCCAAACTGTCACGTGCTATCCTCTCCGCAACTCCATTTCCCACTGAAGCGGCATTTTGAAGTGCAAGGATGGATTCTGATGGTTTCTACTTTCGTGCGACGCTTCGTTCCGGCGTGCAGCGTTCTGATGTTGGTCGTCGCGTCGTACGCCTTGCCGGCTTGGTCAACTAGTTTCTTCGGGAGTGGAGCGAATCGCGAGGTCAACACGATTGTCCTCTTTGATTTCGACGGCGACGGCCCGGGCCCCGTTGAGATTGTCGTTGGAGGCCAGTTCACCTCGATCGGTGGACTACCGGCAAGCCGCGTCGCTCGGTGGAACGGCGAGATTTGGCAGCAGGTCGGGGATGGCTTTGATAGCACGGTCAAGGCGCTGGCGGTGCTAGATCTAGATGGCGCTGGCCCAAACGTTCCCAGCCTGTACGCCGGGGGCATCTTCCAACAGAGCGGAGCGATTGAGACGCTGGCGATTGCTCGCTGGAACGGGGTGGCTTGGGAATCTGTCGGAAATGGCCTGACCAATGAGGGGCTGGTCAGCGCCGTGAACGTGATTCTCGCGCACGACGACGGCTCGGGTCTGGCGCTGTACGCCGGCGGACAGTTCGCTGAATCTGGCCAGATCCCCATCCGTTCGGTCGGGAAGTGGGATGGCAAGTCGTGGGCTCCGGTAGGCGACGGCCTTGCCGCGTTCTCAGGGATTGGCGCGGCTGTCCTGTCGTTGTGCTTGTATGACTCGGATATCGACCCCGTCACTCCCAAGGAATTGGTAGCCGCAGGGGCGTTCGATGTGTCCGGTGTCGCACTCGTCCCAAACATCGCGCGGTGGAACGGCGTTGCTTGGTCAAGCGTTGGCGGCGGGACCGACGCCATCGTCGGCGCGGTCGTCAGCGTTCCAATCGACGGCGCGGGGGAGGTACTCGTCGCGGGAGGTTCGTTTCAAAATGCAGGCCTCGTTCCGGCCAATCGTCTGGCCATCTTCGATGGCGAGTCCTGGGCGCAGTTTGGCACAGGAGCGAGTTCGCCCGTGTTGTCCTTGTGCGTCAGAACTGTTTCCGGGCAGACGCGGATCTTGGCGACCGGCGACTTCACGACGATCGGCGGAGAACAAGCACATCGCATCGCCGAGTGGGATGGCTCGTCATGGACGGCCTTGGGCGATGGCTTGACTGGCTCGTCCTTCACGTACGGGAGTGTCGCGCTCCCCGTCTCGGCAGCCGGGTTCGGCCCCGACACGATCTTGGTCGGGGGCAGCTTTGAGCGTGCGGGCGACGTTCGCACGAATCATCTCGCGCTCTGGACCGGGGACTCGTGGGAGACCTTTGGCGCGGGGATCGAAGGCCCGCGCGTCTCATCCCTGGTGGCGACGCCCGGCGGGCCGTGCTGCGACTCGGTTGTCGCGGGCGGAGAGTTTTACAGCGCGGGCGGGGCCATCGCGTCGAACATTGCTTCGTGGAACGGCGAGGAATGGCGCGTGATGGGCGAGGGAGTGGGCGGCGGCGTCAATGCGTTGGAATGGCACGACGCTGGGAACGGCGGGGCCGTGTACGCAGGCGGCGTGTTCCACACCGCGGGCGGCGCTCCCGCCGCGCGCATCGCGAAGTGGGACGGCGCGACGTGGTCCGCGCTGGGCGCGGGCGTCTCGGGCGGCCCGTTCCCCGGCGTGTTCTCGCTGCGCACTCTCGACCTCGACGGCGCCGGGCCGGGTGCGGCGGGGCTCTTCGTCGGCGGTCTCTTCACCACCGCGGGCACGACGCCCGCTTCGAACATCGCACGGTGGGACGGCGCGCAGTGGCACGCGCTCAGCGGCGGCGTCAACGGCTATGTGCTCGCGCTGGCGGGCTTCGACGACGGCTCCGGCCCCGCGCTTTACGCGGGCGGCTCGTTCCTGCTTGCAGGGGGCGTTGGTCAGCCCGGCTCGGTCCAGGCCGCCAACATCGCCCGGTGGAACGGCGTGAGCTGGTCCGCGCTCGACGTGGGCGTCGATGGCCCGGTGCGCGCCCTCGCCGTGTTCGACGACGACGGCGCAGGGCCGACTCCGCCCGCGCTCTACCTCGGCGGCGACTTCACGCTCACCAACGCGGGCCCCGCGCCGGGCGTGGCGCGTTGGAGCGGCAGCGCGTGGAGCGCGCTGGGCACAGGCCTTGGCGGCGTGCTGACGCCATCGTGCTCCGCGCTGCGCGTGGCCGACGCCGGTGGCGCTGGGCCGGGCGCCCCCGCGCTGGTCGTCGGGGGCTCGTTCGACACCGCCGGCGGCGTGACCGCGCG
>CAYVSR010000402.1:0-3141 GCA_964453125.1 uncultured Phycisphaeraceae bacterium
TGTGGCGCGCCATCCGCAGCGCCAGCGTCTTCACGCCGCGCAGCGTCAGGTACGAATCGAACGGCCCCATGACCGCGCCGATCGCGTTCTGCAGGAACCGCAGGCGCTGCGCCAGCTCCGGCTTGCCCACCACCAGCAGCCCGCCCACCACGTCCGAGTGCCCCGCGAGATACTTGGTGGACGAGTGCATCACGATGTCCACGCCGTGCTCGAGAGGGCGCTGGTTGTACGGGCTCGCGAAGGTGTTGTCGCAACCGATGAGCACGCCCGGGTTCACACGGCGCGCCGTGCGCACGATCGCCGCCAGGTCCGCGATCTTCAGCGTCGGGTTCGTCGGCGTCTCGACCCACACCATCTTCGTCCTGGGCGCCATCGCCATCTCGAGACGCTTCGCGTCCGTCAGATCGACGTACGACACCTTGAGCCCCGCCGACCGCTCACGCACGCGGCTGAACAGCCGGTTCGTCCCGCCGTAGAGATCGTCCATCGCCACCAAGTGGTCGCCGCTGTCGATCAACTCGAGCGCCGTGCCGATCGAGGCCATGCCCGACGCGAACGCGAACCCGCCGCAGGAGGGGTCGTCCTTCTCGGCGATCGTCGATCCCTCGAGCCTCGCGACCATCCGCTCCAGCGCGTATCGGGTGGGGTTGTGCGACCGCGAGTACTCGAACCCCTTGTGCTTGCCCGGCGACTCCTGCGCGTACGTGCTCGCCGTGTAGATCGGCGGCATGACCGCGCCGGTCGTCTCGTCCGGCCGCTGCCCGGCGTGAATCACCCGCGTGTCGAACCGGAACGAAGAGTCGTCGTGGTTGTGCATGGTTGTTCCGCAAGTCCCCATCCCCGGCCTGTCCCGCGCTTCGTTCCTTCCCTCACGCCATCTGCCGGCGCAGGTACATGATCAGGTCCACCTTCGTGATCAGCCCGTGGAACGTGCCGTCCGGGTCGCACACGATCGCCACGCGATCGGCCCGGAAGATCGGCGTGAGGTCGTTGACGCTCGCCGTGGGCGCCAGTGTCTCGAGACGCCGGGTCATGAAGTCGCTGACCGGCCGGTCGAACGCCGCCTTCTCCCCCTGCAGCGCCAGCAGGATGTCCGACTCGTCGAGAATGCCCACCACGCGCCCGTGCCCCTTGCCGCTGCGGGGGCGCTCCACCACCGCCACCTGCGACACGTCGTACAGGCGCATGGTCTTGAACGCCTGCTTCACCGGCTCGTCGGGATCGACCGTGAAGTCTTCCTTCAGCGCGTGGCGCCGGGCGATCAGGTCGCGCAGGTCGCCGGTGCTCTCGCGCTTGATGAACCCCTGGTCGACCATCCAATAGTCGTTGAACATCTTTGACAGGTACTTCGCGCCCGTGTCGCAGATGAACGTCACGACGCGCTGCGCCGTCTTCTGCTTCTTCGACCACGCCAGCGCCGCGTGCACCAGGCACCCCGCGCTCGAGCCCGCCAGGATCGCCTCCTTCGCCAGCAGGTCGCGCGAGGCGAAGAAGCTCTCCGCGTCCGTCACGGTGATCGCCTCGTTCACCAGCGTCAGGTCGCACACGTCGGGCACGTAGTCCTCGCCCATGCCCTCGATGAGCCATGCGCCGGGGTCCACCCTCTTGCCCTCGTTGACCAGTGGCGCAAGCACGCTGCCCTTGGGGTCCGCGAGCACGATCTTCAGGTCCGGGTTGCGCTCGCGCAGGTAGCGTCCGCAGCCCGTCAGCGTGCCGCCGCTGCCCACGCCGACGACCAGCGCATCGACCTTGCCCTCCATCTGGTCCCAGATCTCCGGGCCGGTGGTGTCGTAGTGGGCGCGCCAGTTGGCCTCGTTCGAGAACTGGTTGATGAAGACCGAGTTGGGCGTCTCCTTGGAGATCCGCTCCGCCACCGAGTGAAAGTACTCCGGGTGCCCGCGCATCACGTCGCTGCGCGTCATGCGCACCTCCGCGCCCATCGCGCGCAGGTGCTGCACCTTCTCCTGGCTCATCTTGTCCGGAACGACCACGATCAGCCGGTACCCCCGCTGCCCCGCCGCCAGCGCCAGCGCCAGCCCCGTGTTGCCCGCCGTCGCCTCCACCAGCGTCGGTCTCGGGCTCCCCTTGGGGTCGATCTTCCCCTCGCGCTCCGCCGCCTCCACCATCGCGATCCCGATGCGATCCTTGATCGAATTCGCCGGGTTCAGGTTCTCCATCTTTACGAACAGGCGCGACGGAGCCGCCCCCATCTTCCGCAGCTCGAGCAGCGGCGTGTTCCCGATCATGTCCAGCGCCGAGCCGTAGACCCCCGCGCGGCTGGTCGTCCTTCCGGTCGCGTGCTGGGCGGTGGCAGGGGTCATGCGTGCTCCGTGTGCCTGCGGGATGGGCGCCGGTCGGGTGGCGCCGCGGAGCGGGCGATCCGTCGCTCCGCTCCTTTTTCCCAGTCTACCAGAGCCGCGCCTCCCCCCCGCTCGTATGTTGTCTGCGGCGGCGCCTCGCTTCTCGCCCCCTCGCTCGCCGCCGCCGACCGACTGGAGGCCCTCGTGCGCCCGCCCCCTCGCCCCGCGTCGCCTCCGCGCTCGCTCGCCCGCCGCGCGCTCGCGCACCTCGCCCTCGCCGCGCTCGGCGCGCCGCTGTGCGCCCAGACCGTCGTGCCCGTCTCCAGCGCCGACATCACCTTCTTCGCCCCCTTCGTCGGCGACTTCGCCGGCTCCGTCGTCACCGGCCAGGTCGCGCTGCTCGGCGACCTCGACGACGACGGCATGGGCGAGTTCCTGCTCTCCTCAGCCACCACGCAGACCGCCACCGGCGCCGGCCCCGGCGTCACCTACGTCGTCTCCGGTATGACTAACCTCCCGATGTACACCTTCCGCGGCGACGCGCTGCCCCCAGGCGCGGGCTTCGACCAGCTGGGGACCTCCGCCGGCAACGCGGGCGACGTCAACGCCGACGGGATCAACGACATCATCATCGGCTCGCACTCGCCCCTCGAACTGCGCCGCGGGCTTGTCTACTCCGGCCTGACCGGCGAACTGCTCTACACCTACACCACCCCCTTCAACGGGCCCTTCGGCGCCGCCGTCGCCGGGCTGGGCGACCTCGACAGCGACGGCCACGCCGACGTGGGCGTACTTGCGTGCGCTCGCCGCCGCGCACGGCTTCGACGTCGCAAGCCTCGTC
>CAYVSR010000403.1:0-3137 GCA_964453125.1 uncultured Phycisphaeraceae bacterium
CAGGGCGTCGAGGCGCACGTAGACCCAGCGCGAATCGGCCTCGTAGAGGCCCGTTTGAATGTTGTTCACCACGGGGAAGCGGCGGGCGCGGACGTCCACCACGCCGCCGCGGCGCGACATGGGCAGCACGCTGAGCGTCGCGGCGAACGTGCCGACGCGCCTGTACACGGGCACGTAGAAGCCGTCCGCGTCGCGCTGGTTGAGTTGACCCACCTCGATGCCGAGCACCGCCGCGGGCACGCCTCGCGGGTCGTCGGTCGCTGGGACGGACACCGCGTGGGCGCCTCGTGCGGTGAGGTCGAGCGCATCCCGGTGCAGATCTTCGAGGATGGACCTCCAGCGGGCGCGGTTCTCCGGGCTCGAAGCGCGGGGCTGATCGGTCGCGCCCCCGGCCGGCGGGTCCCACAGGCGCTCGTCACGCCCGCGCGTGTCGCGCCGGAGCGGCGTGTCCAGAGGCTTCCACCAGAGCGAGCCGGCGTAGCCCGTGGCCGAGTCGTACGAGGGCCCGTCCACACCCACCCCCTGCACGTGGTAGGTCGCTTCGTCCGGCAAGTTGAGGAGGCCCGGCGCCTCGAGCGCCGTGGCCTCGCCGGCGACAGCGGGATCCTTGCGCAGGTCTTCCATCAGCGCCTCGTAGTGCGGGAAGCCGATCACCGGGTGCGTGATCAGCACGTCGCCCATGAGCGTGCGCCCGGAGGACAGCAGCGTGGCGAGGAAGCCGCCCATGACCGACCACACCACGATCACCATCGCCACGCACAGCGCCACCGCGAGCGCGGCGAGCAGCGGCATGACCTTGCTCGTCAGGTAGCGGCGGGTGAGCAGCGCTTGGTACACGGCGGGCGGATGGTATCGGCTGGCGGGCTACTCGCCGATCACGCCCAGTCGCACGTTCGAGATCCCCGCCCCCGCGCACGCGTCGTGCACGATGACCACGTCCTGGTAGGGCACGTCGCCAGCGGGCGCCACCACCACGATCACGCTCGCGCTGGCCCCCGCCGACTTGAAATCGGCCAGCCGACGGGTGATCTCCCCCAGCGGGACACGCTCCATCCCCAGGCCGCTGACCACCGTGCGCCCGCTCTCGCGAACCATCCGCAGCACCGCCTTGGCGGGCGGGCCCTGCGCGGGGTCGGCGGGCGTCTCGGTCGCGGCGGCGCTCGCGGGCGCCTTCGCGTCTTTCGTCGGCGGAGCGCCCGTCCGGAGGTACTGCTCGCGCACCGCGATGCCCATCGCCGCCATGAAGAAGATCAGGATGACCAGCACCACGTCCACCATGGGCGTCATGTTCGGGCCGTGGTGGGCGTGGCGGCGGAAGCGGCGGCTCATGGCGCCCGCTCCGTCACCAGGCGAATGCTCGTCGCCCCGGCGCGGGCGCACGCTTTCACCACCGGCTCGACCGCGCGGTACGGCAGGTCGCGCGAGGCGCGCAGCTGGATGACCATGCCGGGGTCGCGGGCCAGGCGGGCGCCCACGTCGCGGGCGAGCGCGCCGACGTCCGTCTCCGCGCCCTGCACCACGATCGCCGTCCGCACCACGCCGCCTTCCGCGCCGGCGCCGCCGACCGAGTCGCGTGCGCTGACGTTGATCACGTAGACGGCCGCCGCGGCGGCGGGCTCGCCGCGCACCGAGTAGGGCAGGGGCACGTCGGCGTAGTCAGAGGAGATGAGCGAACCGACCATCAGGTAGAAGATGATCAGCACCATCACGATGTCGATCAGCGGGGTGACGTTGATCTCCGGGGCGTGCGCCCCGCGGGTCGATCGTCGTTTCCGCAGCCTGCTTGCCATCGCGCCCGAGCCTCCGATGGGGTCAGGCGCCCGCGGGCGCTGGGGCTGGGCGGGGCTGCGCGGGGCTGGCCGGGGCGCCCGCAGGCTGCGCCGCCGGGCCCATCGCCGCGGGGTTGAGCAGCGCGGCGCCGATCACGTCCGTCGCGTCGGTCACCAGCATCGTGCCCTCGGCGCAAAGCCTGTCGAGGCGCTCGCGGAACACGCCGAACGCCAGAAGGCTGGGGATCGCGAGCGTCAGGCCCAGGAAGGTGTGAAAGAGCGCCTTGGCGATGCCCGTCGACAACTGCGCCGCGGCCGCCTGCCCGCCCGTCTCGCCGATCGCCGTGAACGCGATGATCATGCCCCACACCGTGCCCACCAGGCCAAGCAGCGGGCCGAGGTTGCCCAGCACGCCCAGCAGTTCGATCTCCTTGAACCGGCGAAGGCTCTCGTTGTCCGCCGCGATCTCCGCCGCCTCGCGGATGCCCGCGCCCCCGCCGCCCACGCCCGCGGCTTTCACCTTGGGCAGCGTCTCGTGCAGCACGCGACCCACGAAGCCCTGGTCCTCCGCCGCGTAGCGCTGCAGTTCCGGCCATCGCCGCTCGGCCACCAGCGACCGGATCGCCGCGGTGGATTCGGGCGGCAGGACGATGTCGCGCCGAATGACAATCGCGCTGCGCACGATGATCGCCAACGACGCCACCGAGCCCGTCACGATCAGGATCGTGAACAGGTCGAACGACTGCTGGAAGAGCGCCCAGATGCTCACACCCGCCGCGGCGCCGGGCGAGCCGGTGGGGCCGCCGGTCTGGGCGACGGCGCTGGTCACACCGGAGAGCAGCCACGCCCCGGCGATCGCGCCCGCCGCCCACGTGAGCGCACGGAGGGTCGGACGCCGGATGCCCGAATGTTCGATCTGTGTTCGCACGGGTTTGATCCTACCTCTTTCGGCCCGGCCCCCCGCCGGGTTGCACCGATCGGCCTTCGGCGCGCCATACGATGACGCCTCGTGATCGGTCGCCCGCTCCAGATCGGCCCCCTGACGCTGCCCACCAACCTGCTCCTCGCGCCCATCGCGGGCTACTGCGATCTGGCGTTCCGGATCACAGTGCGGGAGGTCTCTCGCGCGGTCGGGCCGGGGCTCACGGGGCAGGGCGTGGGTCTCGCGTGCACCGACCTGCTCTCGCCCCAAGGCCTGCTCCGGGGCACGGCGACCTCCCTCGACCTCGCCGCGACCAACGAAGCCGACCGGCCCGTCTGCATGCAGCTCTACGGCGGGGACGGGGACATCCTCGCCGAGGGCGCCCGCTGGGCGGTGCGCCACGGCGCCACAGTCGTAGACATCAACATGGGCTGCCCGGTCGACAA
>CAYVSR010000404.1:0-3126 GCA_964453125.1 uncultured Phycisphaeraceae bacterium
CCGGCCACTCGCCCGCGCCCACCCAGCGCGGGCCCAGCAGCGCGCCCGTGTGCCCACGGGCGCGGAGGTGCTCCTCCAGCCTTGCCTGCGCGTCCCGGCCCCGGTGGTCTCCGCCAAGCGCGATGCGCATGCTCAGGCCTCCAGATCGAGATCCAACTCGCGCAGCCTGGCGCGCACCAGCCCCCGGATCCGCTCGGCCGTGGCGTCGTACACGCCCTGGCCCTGCCCGACCGGGTCCGCCACGTCGTCGCCCGTCGGGTCAAGCGTATCCACTTTCCCGCGCGCCTCCGGCGCCAGCGCCAGGACCCGCTCCACGTGCCCGCGCGTCATCCCCCACACCACGTCCGCCCCGGACACCTGCTCGCGCGTCAGCCCGCGGCTCACCCGTTGGCGCAGCCCGACACCCAGCCTCGCCAGCGCCTCCGCCGTCTCCGGGCTCACCGGCGAACCCCCCTCCGTGCCCGCGCCCGCCGACAGCGCCCGAGTCGGGATCGCTCCCGGCTCCACCGACGCCTGCGCGATCTCGTGCTCAGCCAGCGCCGCCGCCATCGGGCTGCGGCAGGTGTTGCCCGTGCACACGAACAGGATCACCCGCTCGAGCCTGCGCCGGATAAGTCGTTCTTCGATCGCGCCCTCGTGCCGCACGGTCACGCCCCCGTTCGCCTCGAGAACCAACGCGGTGGACGCCCGCCGGAACCGCGTCGGCCCGTCGTCGATGATCAGGTCCACGCCGGCGAGCGCTCGCGGCGCTTCGGCCGGCGCCCCCGGCGCGCCCGCCATCACCACGCCCACGCCCGACGCCGCGATCACGCGCTGCGCGAACTCGTGCGCCGGCGCGCGAGCGGTGAGGGCCGAACCGTCGTCCGCCGCGCCGGGCGCCAGGCCCGCCCGCTCGCGCGCCCGTGCGACCAAGCCCTCATCCATCGTGGCGACGAACGTCACCGGGCCGGGAGCGAGGCGCAGGATCGCGCGCCGGTGCAAGCGGCTCACGGGGTCGAGCGCCGCGAGCAAGTCTCTCGCGCCGGGCGCGTGCCACGCCAGTGGCGCGCCGGGCGCCCTTCCCGCCGCCGCCCGCGCCCGCTCCAGCGCGCCGGCATCTGCGCCGTTCGCGGCCACGCCGTAGACAGTCTCCGTCGGCAGGGCGACCACGCCCCCCTCGGCCAGAATACGCGCGGCGTCGAGCGCCGCGGCCTCCCGCTCGGCGGGGCTCAGACCGGCCACCCGGATTCGGCGCGATTCCTCGGGCACGCGTCCACCTTATCCGCCCGGTCCGCGACGCATCCGCGGCCTCCCTCGCCCCATACACTCCGCCATGCGATCCGCCACGGGCCCTCGCCCGGCATTCACCCTGCTCGAACTGCTCGTCTCGGTCGGCATCATCGCCGTGCTGATCTCCATCACCCTGCCGGCGCTCGGCTCGGCCCGGGAGAGCGCCAAGCGGGTCCGCTGCCTTGCCAACCTCAAAGGGGTCGGCGTCGGCCTCCAGGTCTATCTCAACGAGCACCAGGGCATCCTTCCCTACGCCCTGCCGCTGGACGACAGCAGGGTCTACGGCGCCGGGTCGCCTCAGTCCGGCGCCCCCGCGCCGGACTCCATCCTTGCCGCCATGACCCCTGCCCTTGACTCCGTCGAGGTCCTGATTTGCCCGTCCGACCGCGATATCCCGCCCGAACTCGAGAACCCCATCGGCAAGCACTGCTCGTACGAGTACTGGGCGGGGGTGCTGATGCTGGCGAGGGAGGTCTTCAGGGACGACCGGGACCCGAAGGTGACCGTGACCCGGTTCTACGAGAACAACTACGACTACCCGGTGTTCGCCGATTCGGCGCCGCGCCACCCGGGGGGTCGGGAATACGATCAGGTGGCCCTGTACTTCGGCGACTGGCACGCCGATTGGCTTGTGCTCGACCCGTCTTCAGGCGTGACCCGACCGCCGCCCCAGCCGCCGACCGACTGACCGCTCATGTCCGACGAACTTCGACAGTCCGAACTCCGCCCGCTGCTCGACGACCTCGCGTCGGGCGCGCCCGCGCGCCGCACCGGCCCGGGCGTGACGACTCGCGCCAAGGCGCTGCTCGGCGGCATGCTGCGCGCGGACGTGCGCATGACCAAGCGCGGCTCGATGCTCGCGGGCGCGTCGCTTGCCGCGCTGGGCGTCTTCGTCGGCGGGGCGTTCGCGTGGTCCGCGTTCCGACCGATCAACGCCCCCGACTTCTCGAACGACCCCCTCGCGGGCGTGCTGGACTTCGCCCTGCTGGACGCGGACTTCTCGCGTCTGCCCGTCGAGGAGCGGATGCGCCTCGTGCTCGAACTCGCCAAGCGGATGCGCTCGATGAGCGCGGGCGACTCGGCGCTGCTGGCCGCGTTCGCCGCGGGCATCTCGGGCAAGGCGCGCGAGCAGCTCGAGGCGAACGTGCGCACGCTTGGCATGGACCTGATGGCCTCGTACGCCGAGAAGTACTCGAGGGCGCCGGAAGAGAAGAAGCAGGAGTTCCTGGAGAGCGCCGCGGTCGAGTGGTCGAAACTCGGCGAGCAGCTGACCGGCCAGGAGCGCAACCTCACCGACGCCGAGCGCCTCGCTGAGATGAAAGAGCAGGCCGACAAGGACGCCGAGCGCGCCCGGAAAACCGACAAGGGCCTGAAGGCCGAGAACGTCTCGGGCCTGTTCAAGATGATCCAGACGGACATCAACAAGTACGGCGGGGCGAACCAGCGCGCCGGCACGCAGCGCTTCATCCGCGACATGACTCGCACCCTGCGCGGGCGCGACCCGGCGACCAACCAGCCCGTGAAAAACTGACCGGCGCCGCAGCCCGCGCCGCGTCGCCCCCGCTCAGCGGTCTCGCTCGCGCGGACGCGCTGTCAGCCCCGCGGCAACACGCATTCCCTCGCGCTCGAGTCGTACGACCCGCGCCGCGGTGACACCCAGTCTCGCTGCGACGCCCACTCGCGTCATCGGCGGCCCGCCGGCGCCGCCGTCTTCGCCCCACCCGAAGCGCAGGCGCACCGCCTCGCGGCGCAGCGGGTCGAGGCGGCCCAGGCCCTCGCGAGCCCCGGCGAGCGGGTCGAGCCAGCGCTGCCACGGGGCGACCCACCGCGTCCAATCATCCAGCGGCGCCGGTGCGC
>CAYVSR010000405.1:0-3067 GCA_964453125.1 uncultured Phycisphaeraceae bacterium
GCCAGCGCGCCGCCAGCGAGAAACCGGCGGCGCGAGATCGGCGCGCCGGTCGGCGTCGCGCCCGTGTTGGCGCCGTCAGAGTTCGCTGGCTGATTCGCGATGGGCATGGGTTCTCGGGCGTGGGCGAGGGCGACGCTTTCGTACGCCATCGACGCGCCGCGGTTCGGCCCGCACGACTTCTCACGATCGGGCGGCCTCGCGGGTCAGACCGCGCGGGTCTCGCCGCGCATGCGGGCGCCCTGCCTCTGCCAGAACCTCAGCCAGTTCCCGCACCGGAAGCCCGCCAGGTCGCCCTCCGACCAGCCGCGGGCACGCAGAGCGTCGCAGAGGCGCTCCAGGTCGCGGGGGCGACGGATGCCCCTGGGAAGCCGCTCGGCGCTGAAGCCGCCGTCCATGTCGCTGCCCAGTCCGATATGCGCGCGGCCGCCCGCGATCTCGCACACCCGCTCGATGTGGGCCACGCAGTCCTCGATCGTCGCGTCCTCGCCGGAGCCGGGCGCGAGGAACTGGCCGAACAGATTCAGCCCGATCACCCCGCCGCGCCGGGCGATCTCGCGCACCGTCTCGTCCGTCAGGTGGCGCTGGTTGGGCGAGCCGTCGGGCGAGTTGGGCAGCAGCGCGCGGCAGTTGGAGTGCGACGCGATCACGGGTCGATCGGTCAACGCCAGAAGATCGCGCACGCTCGCATCAGAAAGATGCGAGAGGTCGTGCACGATGCCCAGCGCATCGAGCGCGGGCGCGAGCGCCCGGCCCAGGTCCGTCAGCCCGTGGTTCGAGCCGTTGCCGCCCGCGTACCGCGAGGGCTTCCACCACGCCATGCCCACCGCGCACACGCCCTGTTCCTTCCACCACGCGGCGTGGTCCGGCGTGCGGATGGGGTCCGCGCCCTCGATCAGGATGCCCGCGTGCAGCCGGGCGTCGCGCGCGACACGCTGCGCGGCGCGCACGGGATCGGGCGGGACGAGTTCCGCCACGCCCATCCCGCCGCGGATCTCGCCGACGCCGGGATCGGCCGCGATCGCGCTGGGGATGTCGAGCGCGAGCAGGCCCATGTCGCGCCAGGTGAGGTACGCCTCGAGCTGCGCCCGCGCCGCGCGGAAGGCTCGCTCGGCGTCGCCCGACGGGTAGCCCTCCGGGCCGGCGCCGTCCGCCTCGAGGAAGATGGTCGCCAGCGCGAAGCGCACGCCCCCCTCGAGCAGCGAGGGCAGCGTCGCCGCGGCGGGCAGGTTCGGGCCCCCGCTTCGCTCGGGCGCAACGGTCATGTCGCGCCCGCACACGGCCATGCAGGCGAGATCGAGGTGCGCATCAAACCACATCGGCGTCGCCACGTGCCGGAGCATACCGGGACTCCGGCGCCCGGCGCGGGCATCAGCGCTTTCGCGCGGGAGACGAGGTGCGCTGGCCGCGCGGCCCCGCGGCGGTCACCACGCCTGTCGCCGCGTCGATCGACTCGACCGACCAGCCCGGCGCGAGTTCGTCGCCCACGCGGCGCACCTTGCCGTTGATCACGGCGATCGCCGCGCCGGTGCGAGAGTCGGCCAGCACGGCCGAGACGGAGAGCGGGGGGGCGGGATCGTCGGAGGGCGGCGCGGGTTCGGCATCGACAGCAGCGGTGGTTGAGGCGGCGCCGTCCGTCGACGGTCCGCGTTCGAACGGCGAAACTCCGCTCGGCGCCGCCAGCGCCTCCCTCGCGAACGCCGCCGCGGCGAGCGCCTTGGCGGGCAGGGGCTCGAGTTCGACGAGCGGCGCGCCGTCGGCGTCCGTCTCATGGGCGAACGATGGCGCGGGCCCCAGAGCGGGCGCCATCACCCGTGCGAGCAGCACGGCGAGCAGGGGCGCCGCGCCCGCGCCGAGCGGCGCGTGCCGGCGCGCGAACTCGCGCGCCCGGCTCATTCGTCGCTCCCCTCGCCCTGCGCCGGCGCTTCCGGCGCCCCCGCGGTGGCCTCGCCGATCGGGAACGCGCGGTGGTTGGTCTCGAAGGTCGCCGCGACGAGCGTCTTGCCCGAGGCGTCGGTCACGGGCGTCATGCGGAGCGACGTGGTGGTCACGAAGCCGGCCTCGCGCTCGACCGATGCGAGGAACGCCGTCAGGTTCTCGTACGACCCGGTGACGGCGATGGTGAACGAGGTCGAGATCGACTGGCCCTCGCCGCCCGGCGTCAGGCCGCCCGCTCGGGGCTCGAGCCTGTCGATGCGGACGGAGGCCTCGGAGGCGAGGCGCATGATGGCGTCGAACAGGGCGCCCGAGTCCGCCGCGCGCTCGCTGCGCCGGCGGATCTCGTCGGCGCGCGAGTCCGGGTCCTGCGACGGCTCGCCCGCGGGCGACGCGCCGGGGTCCACGCCGACCTCGCGCTCGGCGCGGTTCTTGAGCGCGCGCAGGCGCGACCTCGCCTCCGCGAGGTCGAGGCGCAGCGGGCCGCCGACCACCGCCACCGCGCCGGCCAGCAGCATGCACGCGATGAGCGACTGCGCGACCAGCGCGCGACCGGGCGATGCGGGCTTCATTCGTGGCCTCCATGCTCTCCGGGCGACGCGCCGCGCACGAACGCCGGCGGCGCCGGGCGCAGCGAGACGCGAAGCGTGAACCGCTGCGCGTCCGCGCCGTCGGTGTCCACGCGCTGCGCGGCGGCCAGTTGCACCCCGCTGATCAGCGGGCACGCGCTCAGCGCGTCGATGTACTGCTTCAGCGGGCCGCCCGCGCCAGCGGCGTGCGCCGGGGGCGTCGTCGCCAGGCCCTCGATCTCCGCCAGAGCCTTGCCCGTCTCGTAGCGCGCCGTCAGCGACGTCACGCGGACGGCCTCGGGCGTGCGCCGCGAGACCTCCGCAAGCCACGCCGGGAACGACGCCGCCCACTCGTGCGCCGCGGCGATGTCGCGCTCGGCCTGGCGCACCCCGCGCTCCAGCGAGCCGAGACGGTCCGACTCCGCCGCCGCCGCGCCGCCCCCCGACGAGGCCTCGAACGCGGCCAGTTGGGCCCGCGCCGCGCGGAGCCCGAAAAGTGACACGCCCGCGTCCGCGCACGCCGCGAGCAGCGCCGCCGCCGCGCCGAAGCGCAGCGCCCGGCGCGC
>CAYVSR010000406.1:0-3028 GCA_964453125.1 uncultured Phycisphaeraceae bacterium
GCGGGCACGAGTCCGTCCGCGCCGAACTCCTCGAAGACATCGCCATCGCCCGCCGGCTCTTCGACGCCCAGCAGCGCACCGGCCTGCTGCTCGCCGGCGGCCTGCTCCGCTGCCGCATGTACGCCGGCTGGGCCGAGTTCCGGCGCGGCTGGAAGCGCATCTACACCGAGAGCGCCAACCGGCGCAGCGACCGGCTCGCGGCGCTCGCGAACCGCCTGCGCGCTTCGGGCGTGGCGCTGCCCGCGTGCTCGCTGCTGGCCATCCTCGCCGGCGCAGGCGCGGCATGGGCGATGGGTCGCGCCGACTGGCCCGCGCAGGCCGCGATGCTCGGCGGCTGCGCGGGGCTCATCGCGCACACCGGCGCCATGCGCGCCGCCATCCGCGAGCAGGGCGCCCCATGGTGGGCGGCGCTCGTGCAGCCGCTCGGCGCGTGGCTCGTCGCGGGAATTCTGTCTGAAGCCGCGGCCGACCTCCGCCACGGCCGGACCACCGCCTGGGGCGGCCTCACCTACAAGGTCGAAGATCGCGGCGGCAGGCCCACCCTCAAAGAGGTCGCCGAGGATCCCGCCCTCGCGCGTTGGTGAGGGCCGATTCGTCGGCTATCGTGACGCCCTCACACGCGAAGGAGCGCTGGTGTCGCCGACGTCGATCGCCCCAACCCGCCCCGTGCAACTCGAACTCGACCTCGCGGCGCCCGCCAACGCCCAGCAGACCCACGCGCCCGTGACCGTTCCCCCCGACACTCAACCGCCGCAGGCGCCACCAATCCCGGCGAGTCACGCCGCGCCCCGCGCGAGCGTGCACGATGGCGCGAAGGCCTCCCTCCGCGCCGGCATCGGCGCCCTCTTCGCCACGCAGAACCCCGACGGCCACTGGTGCGCCGAACTCGAGGGCGACTCCATCCTCAACACCGAGTATCTCCTGATGAAGGTGATCCTCGGCCAGCATCAGGCGCCCGAGGCCACGCCCGCCGACCTCCGCCGCTTCGACAAGATGGCCGCGTACGTCCGCTCCCTCCAGCGCGCCGACGGCACGTGGGGCCAGTACCCCGGCGCGCCGCCGGACCTCTCCGCCTGCGTCAAGGCGTACTTCACGCTGAAACTCTGGGGCGACAACCCCGACGCCCCGCACATGCAGAGCGCCCGCGAGGCCATACGCATCCTCGGCGGCGCCGAGCGCATCAACACGTTCAGCATGTTCTACCTGGCCTGCCTCGGCCAGGTCTCGTGGGACGCATGCCCGACCATCCCGCCCGAGATCGTCCTGCTGCCGCGCTGGTCCCCCTTCCACCTCGACAAGGTCGCCGCGTGGACGCGCACGATGATCCTGCCCCTCGCGCTCTGCACCGCGCTGCGCCCGGTGCGCGCGATCGAGGAACGCTTCCGCATCGACGAACTCTTCCTCGACCCATCGCGCGCCACCCGCCTGTGCAAAGACTGGGACCCCGACAACCGCGTGGGCTGGACGAACTTCTTTCTCGCCGCTGACAAGGCCGTCAAGCTCGCGCAGAAGTCCGGCCTCGTGCTCACGCGCCGGCGCGCCATCCGGCGCGCCGAGGCGTGGCTGCTCGAGCGCATGACGCCCGAGACCACCGACGGTCTGGGCGCCATCTTCCCCCCGATGGTCTACATCCAGGTCGCCTTCCAGGCGCTGGGGTACGCGCGCAACCACCCGGTGATCGCCGAGGCCGAGAAGCAGCTCGACCGCTTCATCGTCGAAGAACCCGACCACGTGCGCATCCAGCCCTGTTTCTCGCCCGTGTGGGACACCGGCATCGCCCTCTACACCCTCACCGAGGCCGGCTGCTCGGAGAAGAACGACGCACGCATCCGGCGCTGCTGCGAGTGGCTCAGGGCCCGCGAGGTGCGCATCACCGGCGACTGGCACGGCAACCTGCGCCCCGAAGACCGCGACCTGCGCCTCGGCCCCGACCCCGTCACCGGCGCCCCCGCCACGGCAGCCGCGTGGGCCTTTGAATATCGCAACGACTGGTACCCCGACGTCGACGACACCGCGATGGTCGCCAAGGCGCTGCGCCGCGCGGGCGACGGCGCTGGGGGTTCGGTCGACCCGCGCTCCGCCTCTGCCCGCGCCACACGTTGGCTCGTCGCCATGCAGAACGACGACGGCGGCTGGGCCGCGTTCGACCGCACCAAGGACAGGCCGTGGATGGAGAAGGTCCCCTTCGCCGACCACAACGCGATGCAGGACCCCTCCTGCGCCGACATCACCGGGCGCACCATCGAGTCGCTCATCACATGCGCCGTGCCGCGCGACCACGCGGCCATCCGGCGCGCCGTGCAATACCTCCGGCGCGAGCAGCGCGACCAGGGCTGCTGGTGGGGGCGGTGGGGGTGCAATTTCCTCTACGGCACGTGGCAGGCGGTGGGTGGGCTGCACGCCGCGGGCGAACTGCCCGCGCAGCCGTACCTCCGCAAAGCCGCGCTGTGGCTGCGATCCGTGCAAAACGAGGACGGCGGCTTCGGCGAGTCGCCGGATTCGTACCTCGACGAATCGCTGATGGGCCGAGGCCCGAGCACGGCTTCGCAGACTTCGTGGGGCGCGATGGCGCTGATGTACATGGTGGGTCCGGACGACCCCGCGGTGGAGCGGGCGATCGACTATCTGTGCCGCACGCAGCTCAAGGAGGACGCGCCGCCGACCGGGCTGCACGAGATCCCAGAGGGCGACGCCGCGCCGGGGTTCCTGCTCTCGAACCCGCAGGCGTACTGGGGTGGCCGCGCGGCCGAAGCGCCCACGCCCGCGCGCCCGCGCATGAGCCACCCGCTGCCCGAGGTCGCCGGCTCGTGGCGCGAGGGCTGGTTCACGGGCACGGGCTTCCCCAAGGTGTTCTACCTGCGCTACCACGCGTACCGGCGCTACTTCCCCGTGATGGCGCTGGCGCGGTACCTGCGACTCAAGGCGCAGCAGAAGGGCTGAAGCAGGCGCAGACGCAGAGAGGCACGCAGGCACGGAGGCGCAGAGAAAGGACTCACTGCGGAGTTGGGGACAGAGGTCCACCGCGGGG
>CAYVSR010000407.1:0-3027 GCA_964453125.1 uncultured Phycisphaeraceae bacterium
GGTGATGAGTTCGGCGCCGCGCTTCAGCGCTTGGGGCGTCGAGCCGGGGATGGGGTCCGGGCCTTCGAGCAGTCGCGAGGGGTCCTTGAGGAACGTCTTGCGGCAGGCGGCGGAGGCAAAGACATAGATGCGACCGTCGTGCGTCGCGAAGTGATCGGTGGAGCAGGACCCGCTGAGGGGGCCCATGCGGGCGCAGGCGCCGCCGAACTGGATCTCGTACTTGGCGGGGTCGGCCTCGAACGCGCGCGTGTTGTCGGTCGTGGCGAAGGTGTAGGTGTAGCCGTCGCGGTCGATGGTGAGGGAGGGGTCGCCCGGGGTCTCGCGCCCCGCGATCAGTTCGACGGGGTCAACCGGCAGGGCGGGACGGGCCGGCGCCGCGAGAACGGATGGGCACATGGTCGGCGCAGCGGCCAAGACGATGAAGGCGAGGCGGGTGAGCGGTCGCATGGGGTTCTCCGGGCGGCGGGGTCGATCATGTGATTGTAATATAACATGAATCGAACGGGCGAGTCAACCGGGCGCTGGTAGCATTTTTTGTGATCCGAACTCTGCGGGGGCCATGCGGGCCCGGAGCGAGATGGGTCGCGAGGAACCCTTCCCATGGACCCGATGACCTGCCCGCGCTGCGAGACGCCGCTCGACTTCGTCGGCGTCAAGAAGTTCCACGAGGGCTCGCGGGCGATGCCCTTCCTGCTGGGCGATCTGGGCGAGCTGTTCGTCAAGCGCTCGCACTTCGACGTCTACATGTGCCCGCGGTGCGGGCGCGTGGAGTTGTTCGTCGATGGGGTGGGGGAGGAGTTCAGGGCGCGATAGTCCGGCGCGCCGAATCTGAACCGACCCGCGACGACTTCCGAACCGGCGTCGGGCGACCGGCGTACTCAGTCGGGACGTGGGCACAACTCCTCTTCGGGTCCTGATGGTCCTCCCCGCGCTCACCGAGGCCAAGAGCGTGTTCTGGAGGCCGATCAAGTATTCGCTGTTCCCACCGCTGGGCCTCGCGACGCTGGCGGCGTACCTCGGGGCGGACGACGAGGTGCGCCTGATCGACGAGCACGTCGAGCCCGCGGTCGACCCGCTGGCCGACTCGGGGCCCGCGCCCGATCTCGTGGTCATCCAGGCGTACATCACCAGCGCACGGCGCTCGTACGCGATAGCCGACGGCTTCCGGCGGCGCGGCGCTTACGTCGCGATCGGCGGCTTGCATCCGACCAGCCTGCCGGACGAGGCGGGCGCCCACGCGGACACGGTCTTCCTCGGCCCGGGCGAGGAGACATTCCCGAGATTCCTCGACGATTTCCGGCGCGGGCGAGCCCGGCTCCGGTACGACTCGAGGGAGTTCACGCGATCGCTCGTGGGCGTGCCGCCGATCCGGCGCGACCTCATCCGGCGCGAGCTGTATCTCGTGCCAAACTCGATCGTCGTCTCGCGCGGCTGCCCGCACCACTGCTCGTTCTGCTACAAGGACGCGTTCTTCCGGGGCGGACGATCTTTCTACACCCAGCGCGTGGACGATGCCCTCGCGGAGATCGGCCGGCTGCCCGGGCGCCACCTCTATTTCCTCGATGACCACCTTCTCGGCGACGTGCGCTTCGCCGGCGCGCTGTTCGACGCGATGCGCGGCATGGGTCGGCTGTTTCAGGGCGCCGCGACCGTGGACTCGGTCCTTCGCGGCGACCTGATCGAGCGTGCCGCGCGCGCCGGGCTCCGCTCGCTGTTTGTCGGCTTTGAGTCGCTGAGCGAGGACACGCTCAGGGGCTGCAACAAGCGCCAGAACCTAGGGCGCGATTATGCGTCCGCGATTCGCCGGCTGGACAGCCTGGGCGTCATGATCAACGGTTCCTTCGTGTTCGGGCTCGACGGCGACGGGCCCGACGTGTTCGCGCGCACCGTCGACTGGGCGGTCTCCATGGGCATCACCACCGCGACGTTTCACGTCGCCACGCCGTACCCCGGCACGGCGTATCACGCAGCGCTGGAGCGCGAGGAGCGCATCCTCCATCGCGACTGGGACCTCTACGACACGCGACACGCCGTTTTCGAACCCCGCGGCATGAGCCGGGACGCGCTGGAGCGCGGCTACCGCTGGGCGTACCGCGAGTTCTACCGGTGGGGACGAATCTTGCAGGCGAGCGGCGCGCACGGCGCGCTGGAGATGCGCGTCAAGCACGCCGCCTACGCGGCGGGGTGGAAGAAATTCGAGCCGGCATGGAACGCGGTGATCAAGGCGCGGCGCCTTCGGGGGATGCGCCCGGCGCTCGAGCAGATTCTGAAGCGTTCGGGGCGCGGCCGGGTGGAATCGCAGGAATCAGGCGCGCCGGACGCGCTGGCGTCGGCGCCCGCTCCCGTCGTGCTCACACTCCGGGAGACCGGCTGAGCGGCGCGGGGCGCGCGAATCGTTCGCGCCACTACCGTTCCAGCGGGCTCTTCGCCTTGAGGCGGTCCTTGAACTTTTCGCGCACCTTCTCGACCTTGGGCATCGAGACGCCCTGCACGTAGCCCGCCGTCGGGTTTTGGCAGACGTAGTTCTGATGGTAGGGCTCCGCCTCGTGGAAGGTGTCCAGCGGCTCGACGGTCGTGACGATCGGGCGCCGGTAGACGCCCGAGGCGTTGAGTTCCGCGATGACGCGCTGGGCGGCCTGCTTCTCGTCGTCGCTGCGGAAGAAGACGATGGAGCGGTACTGCGGCCCGATGTCGTTGCCCTGGCGGTTGAGCGTGGTGGGGTCGTGGGTCGCGAAGTGCACGCGCAGCAGCGTCTCGAAGTCGATCTTCGAGGGGTCATAGATGATCTTGACGGCCTCGGCGTGGCCGGTGTCGCCGGCGCTCACGGCGCGGTAGTTCGCCTTCGCGGCGTCGCCGCCGGCGTAGCCCGAGACGGCCTCGATCACGCCTTCGAGTTCTTCGAAGACCGCTTCGACGCACCAGAAGCAGCCGCCGGCGAAGACGGCCTCGGCGCGGCCGGGGTTGGCTGCGCTGACGGGTTTCGGGGCGGGGGCGGGCGAGGGAGCGGTGACTCGCTCAGCCGCGGGG
>CAYVSR010000408.1:0-3026 GCA_964453125.1 uncultured Phycisphaeraceae bacterium
TCATGCGCACCCGCGGCCTCGCCCCCATGCGCCTGTGCAAGGGCTCCTTCAAGCACATGTACTGGACCATCGCCCAGTTGCTGACCCACCACGCCAGCAACGGCTGCAACATGCGCCCCGGCGACCTCCTCGCTTCCGGCACCGTCTCCGGACCGACCGCCGATTCCCGCGGCTGCCTCCTCGAACTCACCTGGGGCGGCAACGGGCCGGACGGCAAACCCCTCCCCCGCAAGCCCATCACGCTCCCCACCGGCGAAACGCGCACCTTCCTCGCCGACGGCGACGAGGTGATCATCAGGGGCTTCTGCGAGCGCGACGGCTTCCGACGCATCGGTTTCGGCGAGTGCCGCGGGATCATCGAGCCGGCGAACGCCTGAGGAACGGACCGTTGCTCGCGCTCATCGGAGTGACGGCGATCGTCGCCTCGGCGCTCTGTCTTGTCGGCGTCTTCTTCTTCGCCGTGCGAGTGTGCCTGAAGATGCGCACCCGAGCCGGGCGCCCCGGGAGATTCGATAAGGCCGACATGGTTCGGCTGAATGTCCTCTTCGTCGCGGCCATGGCGCTGGCGATCGTGGCCATCATCGCGAGGACGTACTTCAATCGATAGCGCGGCGGACGGCCCGCGCTCGCAGCGCTCGCGGCTCACAATCTCTGTTGGCTTCTCCTCGCCCCCGGTGGGCGAGGATGTCATCGCGCCTCGCGATGTCAGGAGAGGGGGCTCGATCAACCCCGGACGCTCGCCCTCATCTCCGCAAAGCGCTCACTCCGCATCCACCGCCACATCCAGCTCCACCGTCACCGGCTCGAGACACGCCCTGTCGTCGCACGCCTGATACGTCACCAGCAGGATCGGCGCCCCGCTCAGCGCCGCGCCCGTGCGCTCCAGCACGATGTCCAGCCGCACCGAGCCCGTGTGCACGAGCAGGGGGGGCAGCCCGTCCGCGCCCTCGAGCCGCTCCCCGCGCGGGTATTCGACTCGCGCCCGCAGCCCCTCGCCGCCGACCATGCGAACAGTCAATCCAACCAATCCCGCGATGCGGTCCTCCGCCTTCGCGTCCGGCGCGAACGGCTCGTGCGCGGTGATGTGCCACCCTTCATCGATGCGCAGCTCGATGGGCAGCGTCGCCGGCGCCCCGCGTCGCACCGCGAGCCGGTCCGTCGCCGCGAACACGCCGACCGGCGTCGCGATCGCGTCAGCAGCCTCCTCGGCGTGCGCATCGATCGGCCCCTCGGTCGCGCCCGGCCGCGCATCCGCGCCCGCCGCCCCCAGCAGCGACCCGTCCGGCCGCGCCCCGCGCAGCAGCGCACGCGTCGCGTTGATCGCTCCCACCGGGTTCTCCGCCACGCCGCGGCTCATGCTCGCCAGCAGCCGCTCCGCGTCCGTCTTCCACGCCGCTTCACCCGTCGCGTCGTGCAGGTCGAGCAGCGCGTGCAGCATCATCGACTGCGCGCTGGCCACGGCGCCGTCGTGCATCGACCTGCCGCGAACGATCAGGTCCCGCTGCCCGCTGCGAGTGTCGTACCAAGCCCCCGAAGCCGGATCGCAGAACAACCCGCGCGCCTCGCGCGCCAACGTCTCCGCCCGTGCCAACCACGCCGAGGCGCTCCTCGCCCGATGCACCGCCGCGAACCCCGCGATGAGCGCCGCGTAGTCCTCGAGCATCGCAGGGGTCTTCGCCCTGCCGGCGCGCCAGGTGCGCATCAGCGCTCCGTCCGGCCCGCGCAAACGCTCCCACGCGAACACCGCCGCCCCCTCCGCCATGTCCACCCACGACGGCTCCCCGAGCAGCCGCCCCGCGTCCGCCAGCGCCTCGATCATCAGCCCGTTCCACGACGCGATCACCTTGTCGTCGAGGCGCGGCTGCGTGCGCGCATCCCGCGCCGCGAGCATCGGCGCACGCAGACGCGCCAGCCGCCCGCCAACCGCCGCATCCGGCCGCGCCGCGAGGAACAGCACGTTGCTCGCCGGCTCCTGCGGGTGGTGCGGGTCGCGGAAGTTCGTGCCATCCTCGAGCCCGAAGATCCGCTTCGCGAACGCCGCATCCTCAGCGCCGCCCGGCCGCCCAGCGAACACCGCGTCCACTTCCGCCGGCGTCCACAGGTAATTCAGCCCCTCGCGACCGTCCACCTCCGCGTCCTGCGCAGAGTAGAACCCGCCCCCATCGGGGCCCGGCGCCGTCATCTCGCGCCTGATGTACGCCACGATCTCAGCCGCCGCGCCGCGATGGAACGCGTCGCCCGTCCGCGCCGCCTCGCGCGCGTACACCCTCAGCAGTTGGGCGTTGTCGTACAGCATCTTCTCGAAATGCGGCACGAGCCAGTTCTCATCCACGCTGTACCGATGGAACCCGCCCCCGATCTGGTCGTGCATGCCGCCCATCGCCATGCGCTCGAGCGACACGCCGATCGCCGTCTCAATCGCCGTGCGAGTGTCCTCATCGCCCGCGCTGGGCAGCACATCGAGCAGGAACTCGAGGAACACCGGCTGCGGGAACTTCGGCTGTCCCGGCGCGCCACCGAACCCGCCGTGCGTCCGGTCGAACATGCGCAGCAGACCCGCTGCCGCCTGATTCACCGTCTCCGCGCCGATGGGCGCCGGGCGCATCGCGGCGCCGTCCGCCGCGGCGAGCGCCTCGCGCAGATGCGCCGCCAGCGCCTCCGCCTGCTCGACGATCTCCCCGCGCTGGTCCTTCCATGCCTGCGAGAGCGCCCGCAGAACCTGCGTGAAGGCCGGCATACCGTGGCGCGGCTCGGGCGGGAAGTACGTCCCGCACCAGAAGGGCTTGAGGCCCGGGTCGTTTTCGCCGCTCGCCCCCGGCGGCGTCAGGAACACGCTCATCGGCCACCCGCCGCGTCCCGTCATCGCGGTGGTCGCGGTCATGTAGATGTCATCGACATCGGGCCGCTCCTCGCGGTCCACCTTGATGCACACGAACAACTCGCTCATCAGGCGCCCCGTCGCCTCGTCCTCGAAGCTCTCGCGCTCCATCACGTGGCACCAGTAGCACGTCGAGTAGCCGATCGAA
>CAYVSR010000409.1:0-3014 GCA_964453125.1 uncultured Phycisphaeraceae bacterium
CCCTCTCCCATCGAGGCGATGGGAGAGGAGGCTGAGATTGCCGGCGCGGTGGACGCCCGCGTGAGGCGCACGCCGGTCACGCGCCCCTGCTCGACGAGCAACTCTTCGACGGCGCCGGCGATGACCGAGATGTGCTCGCGCGTGGCGAGGAGGCGTTGCACCTCATCCGCGTAGGCGTGCTTGTCGCACTGGGCGCGCGGGCCGCGGACGGCGGGGCCCTTGGACGCGTTGAGCGTCTTGAACATGATGCCGGTGGCGTCGGTGGCGAGGGCCATGAGCCCCCCCATCGCGTCGATCTCGCGGACCATCTGGCCCTTGGCGAGCCCGCCGATGGCGGGGTTGCAGGACATCACCCCGACCTTGGATGGGTCGAGCGTGACGAGGGCGACGCGGGCGCCGAGGTTGGCAGCGGCCCACGCGGCCTCGGCGCCGGCGTGTCCGCCGCCGACCACGACGACGTCGAAATGTGCTTCTGCGCGTCGCACGGGAGGCAGAGGATAGAAACGGGCGGTCGTCAGGGCTCCGTGCGGGGTGGAATAATGCGAGGGTCCCTTGACCGGGGCAGGATTGTTTCGGTCAGTTCGTAGCCGGCGCCGCTTGCGGCGGAGGGCGGCGCCCTGTGCAATGGGCGGCCCTAGGATGGCGCACCCCGGGTCCCGGGGGGCCGTTCGCGATCGAGCGTGGAGCATGCATGGCCGCTGAAGACCCGAACAAGCCAACCGGACCCATCGACCCGAATGAGCCGCCGACCCACATGGGGGGCGACGCGGAAACGAGCCCGCTGTCGCCGACGTCGCGCGGCACGCGTTCGTCGAGCGGGTTCTCGACGCCCTACGCCGCACAGGAGCGGATGCCCGAGCGCATCGGGCCGTACCGGCTGCAGCGCGAGCTGGGTCGGGGCGGCATGGGCGTGGTGTACCTCGCGCAGCGCGACGAGGGCATGCGCCAGCGGGTGGCGATCAAGGTCGTCAAGAAGGGGATGGACAGCGAGGACGTGCTGCGCAGGTTCGACCTGGAGCGGCGGGTTCTGGCGGCGCTCAATCACCCGAACATCGCGCGCCTGATCGACGGCGGGGCGACGGAGGACGGCAGGCCGTACTTCGTCGTCGAGTACGTCGAGGGCCTGCCGATCGACAAGTTCTGCGACACGCGCCGGCTGAAGATCACCGAACGCCTGGAGATGTTCCAGAAGGTGTGCGCCGCGGTTCACTATGCGCACCAGAACCTGATCGTCCACCGCGACCTCAAGCCGGGCAACATCATCGTGTCGAACGACGGGCAGCCCAAGCTGCTCGACTTCGGCATCGCGAAGATGCTCAACCCGGAGATGACGCCGATCGACCACACGCCGACGGCGGCGGAACTGCGCCTGATGACGCCCGAGTACGCCAGCCCCGAGCAGGTGCGAGGCGAGCCGCTGAGCACGGCGAGCGACGTGTACTCGCTGGGCGTGCTGCTGTACGAGCTGCTGACGGGGCACCGGCCGTACCGACTGCGGACGCGGGCGCAGCAGGAGATCGTGCGGGTCATCTGCGAGGTGGAGCCCGAGAAGCCCAGCACGGCGGTGAGCAAGATCGAGGAGATCGCGGAGAGCACGCCGTCGTCCACAGGGACGGGCGCGCCGACCACGACGACGCGCACGGTGGGCCCGGCGGAGGTCAGCAAGACGCGCGAGGGCCGGCCCGAGCGCCTGCGCCGCAGGCTCGAGGGCGACCTGGACAACATCGTGCTCATGGCGATGCGGAAGGAGCCCCAGCGCCGCTACGTGAGCGCCGAGCAGCTGGCCGAGGACATCCGGCGCCACCTCACCGGCATGACGGTGATGGCGCACGCGGACTCGTTCTGGTACCGCGGGGCGAAGTTCGTCACGCGGAACAAGTTCTGGGTGGCGGCGGCGGCGGCGCTGTTCGTCTCGCTGACGGGCGGCATCGGGGCGACGACGTGGCAGTACATGCGCGCGGAGGCGCAGCGCAAGGAGGCCGTGGCCCAGCGCGACAAGGCCGACAAGATGGTCGGCCACACGGTGGGCGTGAGCCGGGTGTTCGTCACGGACATTTTCGACTCGGTGAAGAAGCTCCCGGGCAACATCGACGCGATGAAGGCGCTCACGGAGAACGCCACGAAGTATCTCGAGGACCTCGAGAAGGACGGCGCGACCGACCCCCGCATCCGCGAGTTCCTGATGGTCGGGTATGACCGGCTCGGCGACATGCTGGGCGGCATCCGCGGGAGCAACCTGGGCAATCACATGGCGGCGATGGAGGCCTTCGAGAAGGCGCTGGCGCTCGCCGAAGCGCTGCCGCGCGACACGCCCGAGCGGGCCGACCGCGCTGCGCGGAGTGAGATCGCGGCGCGGCTTGGCATCGGCGACTGCCTCGGCGTGATGGGCGATCGCGAGAAGGCCCTCGCGGTCTACCAGCAGGCGTTCGAGTCGTGCGAGCGCCTCATGAAGGAGAAGCCGGACGACGCGTTGCACAAGCGCAACTACGCCGCCGCGCTGATCAAGGTCGGCGACATGCACAAGGAAGTCGGGGCGCTCGACAAGGCGTTCCCGATGTGGGAACGGTCCGTTGAGGTGCGCCGCGCGCTGTACGACGCCAAGCAGACCGGCGAGCAGGAGCGTCGCGATCTCTCCACGGGCCTTATCCGGGTGGCGACGGAGCGCCTCGAAGCGGGCGATGCGAAGGCGGCGCGGGCGCTGATCGGCGAGACGCTGGCGCTGCGCAAGGCGCTGCTCGACGCCGCGCCCGAGAACGCCCGCGAGAAGCGCGACTACATGCGTGCCCGGCGCCTCGAGGGCTTGATCCAGTCCGCCGAGGGGGACAAGCCGGCAGCCGCGGCTACGCTGCGCGAGTGCCTCGCCACGGCTCGCTGGCTCGCCAAGGAAAACCCAAAGGACGCCCGCGAGAAGCTCAACATCATAGATATGCTTCTGCCGCTGTCCGACATCGCGGCCGAAAGCGGCGACGCCCCGGGCGCCGGCTACGGCGTCGACTTCGACGGCAAGGGGCGCC
>CAYVSR010000410.1:0-3006 GCA_964453125.1 uncultured Phycisphaeraceae bacterium
GCGCGATACGCTTGGCGCGCATGAAGGCAGTCATCATCGAGAAGCAGGGGGCGCCGGTGGCCCCGAACGTGCGCGCCGTCTCCGACTGGCCCGACCTCGCGCCCGGCGTCGATCTGGCGCCCGGTGGCGAGCCCAAGCCGGGCGAGGCGCTGCTGCGCGTGAAGGCGTCGGCGCTCAACCACATGGACCTCTGGGTGGGCATGGGCCTGCCCGGCGTGGACCGCCCCTTCCCACGCATCACCGGCTGCGACGTGTGCGCCGTCGTCGAGCGCGTGGGCGACGGCGTCGACCCCACGTGGGTCGGCAAGCGCGTGATGATGAACGCGAAGTACGAGGTCCCCCGGGCGCGTCGGCCCGAGGAGCCCCCGGGCAACCCCCTCCTGCCCGACTACGAACTCATCGGCGAGCACACGCACGGCGCCCACCGCGAGCGTTTCTGCGCGCCGGTCTCGCGCCTCGCGTGGGTCGGCGAGCGCGGCGCGGAGGAGGTCGCCGCGTTCGGGCTCGTGACGCTCACGGCGTACTCGGCCATGATCGGCAAGGGTCGCCTGCGCCCGGGGCAGAGCGTGCTCATCACGGGCATCGGCGGGGGCGTGGCCACCGCGGCGCTGGCCATCGCGAAGTGGATGGGCTGCACCGTGTGCGTCACCAGCCGCCACCAGGCGAAACTGGACAAGGCGCGCACTCTCGGCGCCGATTACACGATTCTCGACACGGGCACGAAGGACAAGCCCCACGACTGGTCGAAGGACGCGCGGGCGTTCACCGCGCGCCGCGGCTTCGACATGGCGGTGGACTCGACCGGCAAGGCCACGCATCTCAATTGCATCAAGAGCCTCGCGCGCGGCGGGGCGTACGTCACGTTCGGCGCGACCACGGGCGGCGACGCCGTGACGGACCTCTCTCGCGTGTTCTGGAACCAGATCCGCATCGTGGGCAGCACGATGGGCTCGGACGAGGAGTTCCAGGAGGTCGCGTCGCTCTTCCGCTCGGGGGCCCTCAAGCCCGTGGTCGACAAGGTCTTCGCCTGGAACGAGGCCCCCGCGGCGTGGGCCCGGCTCGAGAAGGCGGAGCAGTTCGGCAAGATCGTGCTTCGGTGGTGAAACCCGAGAGGGATTCACCACAGAGGCGCGGAGGCGCGGAGAAGAACTTGTTGGGGTGACGGGATTGGGAGTCGGCGCCGTACGGCTTGGTGAATTGACGGGAGGCGGTCGGCAGGCAGGCGCCGCGGGCGCGTAAGATGCGGCCATGAACCTTCTTCACGGCAAGTCGGGCCTGATCTTCGGCATCGCCAACGACCGCTCCTACGCGTGGCACATCGCGGAGGCGCTCCTCAAGCACGGCGCCAAGTGCGCGTACACCTCGCTGCCGGGCGAGAAGAACGAGCGGCGCACGCGCAAGGGCGTCGAGACCCTGCCCAACGGGGGGGCCGCCGCCGGCGCATCGCCGTCCGACGTGTGGGTTCACCCGTGCGATGCGGGCAAGGACGAGGACCTCGACGCGGTGTTCGACGCGTACACCAAGCAGCACGAGCGCCTCGATTTCGTCATCCACTCCATCGCGTTCGCGGACCGCGAGTGGCTGAGCCCGGGCAAGTTCACCGACACGCCACGCGCGGCGTACCTGAGCGCGATCGACATCTCGGCGTACACCCTCGCCGCGATGGCGAGGCGGGCGCGCGAGCCCATGAAGGCGAGCGGGGGCGGGTCCATCGTGGCGATGTCGTACTACGGCGCCGAGAAGGTGGTGCCGGGCTACAACGTGATGGGCGTGGCCAAGGCCGCGCTCGAATGCACCGCGCGCTACCTCGCGTGGGAACTGGGCGAGTTCAATATCCGGGTGAACACGATCAGCGGCGGCCCGCTGCGCACGCTGGCGAGCAGCGCCGTGGGAGGCATCGACAAGATGCTGGAAACCACGCCGATCAAGGCGCCCCTGCGCCGCAACGTGGAAGGCCACGACGTGGGCGGCACGGCGGCGTACCTGGTGAGCGACCTGTCGAGCGGGGTGACGGGGGAGAATGTGTACGTGGATTGCGGGGTGAGCACGGTGGGGGTGTGAGAGGCAAAGCGGGGGCTTCCGGTGCGTCAGCGAAGCGAATCGAACCGGTCCACCGTGAGCCCTGCATCCCGAATGATCGCCCTCAGTGTTCCGCGTGCTACTTCTGCGTGTAGAGGCACCGTCACATTAAACACGACGCCGTCCGCCGTTCGCAGCGTCATTGTCACGTGACTGCCCTTCTGGCGCGTTCGAGTGAACCCCGCGCGCTCAAGCGCGCGGATCACCTCGTCGCTGCTGACAATTGGCAGCTTCGGCACGCGCTCAGGCTACCCGGAGCGGGATCGTCGCGACCTGCGCGGAGAGATTGTCCGGAGGGATCGCCTCCCCCATCTCGCGCATTGCTTCGATCCAGAGTTCGGCGGCCTCCGCGGCGTTGCGGAGCGCATCCTCACGGCTCGAGCCCTGCGTGTTGCAGCCGGGGAGGGACGGAACCTCGGCCACCCATGCGCCGTCCTCGTCTTGGTACAGGATCACCTGTCGCATCGCTCTCAATCTTAGCCTTGGTTTGACGTCGAGCCAGCCGGGCGGGAAAGAAAGGCCGGGCGGCTCGCCTTCACCGCGATGTTCCGAAGCAGCCGCACGCGCCGGCGCTCGTCGCACGCGACGGGCTCGCACGCGATGCGGATGTCGGGGAGCGGGGGCGCTGCGCACGCGTCATCCGACGCGGCGCCGAGGGGCGCGATCGCGCGGGCGCCGTGCCCGCCTGCCCTGCCCGGCCTCGTGAACTCCACCAGCCCCCACCCCGTGGGCAGTTCGTGCGGGGCGATCATCCCTCGGGGCGCCGCGATGTACAGGTAGTCCGCGAGGCGCCACGTCGCGAGGCAGAAGAACTTCGTGCCGCCGTAGACCTGCCGGTCGATACGGGCGATCTCGCGCAGCAGTTCGCGGCACGCCGGCAGCGCGGAGCGGGCGATGTCCCACGACGCAAGCTGCGGGAACAGCGGG
>CAYVSR010000411.1:0-3000 GCA_964453125.1 uncultured Phycisphaeraceae bacterium
GTGACCACCAGCTCGTCCGCCTGGCGCTTCATGCCCATCAGCCGCAGGCCGCTCACCCTGCTGCGCGCCGAGCGCAGCGCGGGCGACCGGATCCTGGTGCTGAAGTGGGCCTACGCCTTGCGCGACCCCGAGCGCTGGGACGCGGTGGTGTTCAAGTACCCCGAGCAGCCGCGCGAGAACTTCATCAAGCGCCTCATCGGCCTGCCCGGCGAGGACGTGTGGCTGGTGGACGGGGATGTGTTTGTGAGGAAGGGACAGAGGCACGAAGGCACGGAGGCACAGAGGGAAAGCGGCGAAGGGACGGAGCGGCGGAGCGAAGAAGGGGTGGAGGCAGCGGAAGAGAACGCCGGATCGTCAGAGCCCGACGCGGGAGCGACGGGACACCCGACCGACTCCGACTGGCGCATCGTCCGCAAGCCAGACCGCGTGCAGCGCGCCCTGTGGCAGCCCGTGTGGTCGAGCGAAGAAGCGACGAACGAGGGGCCCCTGCCCGCGCCGGCTCGCGCCGACGCCGACGATTCGAGCGCTCATGAGGAGACGCGAACGCCAGCCGCTTCGCCGTGGCTCGGCGAGGGGTGGGAGTGGACGAACGGCGGGCGGTCGCTCCGCCACGAGGGCGGCGAGCACGCGCGCCTCACCTGGGACAGCGCTCGCTGGCCCATCGTCGACTGGAACCCCTACAACGACCCCGAAGCGCCGACATCGCGCGATGCGCGCCGCTACTACCCGGTGAACGACGTGCGTGTGCGGTTTGCGGTCACGCCGGAGCGCGACCCGCTGTACATGCGTGTCGTGATCCGCTCGCGCGATCAGGTGATCGAGGCCGTGGCGAACCGCGATCCCACGTTCGGGTTGAAGGGCTCCGGCGCCGGCATGGCCGTGACCGGTGAGGGAACGCGCCACTGGGAGCGCGCCGCGCCGGGGTCGGGGCCACCCCTCTGGCTTTTCCGGCCGGGGCGACCGACCGAGGTCGAGGTGCGCGTCGTCGATCAGTCCGCCGAACTCCGTATCGATGGGCACACCGTCGCACGCTGGATCGATCTTTCATCTGCGCGAGAGCGACTCGCTCGGGCGACTGGCGCATCAGGGGAGAACCTCGACGCGCTGCTTGGCCGCGGTCCGGGCGGAGCGCCGCTCTCTCCGCCGCCCCGCGGCAACCCGCTCGCGGACCCGTCCCTCTTCGCGCCCCCCGAGGTCGAAATCGACTTCCGCACCGGCCCCATCACCGTCCACAACCTCGCCGTCGACCGCGACATCTACTACCGCCCCGGCGTGATGGAGGGCGACCCGCGCGTCCCCTCTCGCGCCGCGCACCCGCTCCACCTCGCGAGCCTCTCGCCGGACGAGTTCTTCGTCCTCGGCGACAACAGCGGCGCCAGCAAGGACGGGCGCCTGTGGGACACCGTCAACCCCTGGGTCGCGCGCACGCTCGACCCCGAGCCCGGCGTGGTGCACCGCTCGCTCATGCTCGGCAAGGCGTTCTTCGTCTACTTCCCGGCGCCGCACACGGTCCCGATCGCCGGCCAGGACCGGCCGCTGGTGCCGGACTTCGGGCGGATGCGGTTCATCCGGTGAAGACCGGGTGAAAGCAGCAAAGGCAGCACATCAGCAAAGCAGCAAATCGGACCGCGCCTGCGGTGGCGCCTTTATGCTTTGCTGCTTTGCTACCCCCCATACACCGCGCGCAGCTTGCCTTCGAGATGGCGCATCAGCGCCTCGTGGCCGAGCGCCTTGCCGGTAAGCCGGCGGCACAGCTCCGGCGCGGGGTAACGCCGCCCGTGCGCGTGCACGTTGGTGCGAAGCCACGCCAGCAGCGCCTCAAACCCCGGCTTGCCCTTCGCCAGCGCCGCATCGAGCCCGGGGATGTCCTCGTTGATCTTCTCCCACAGCTGCGCGGCGTACAGGTTCCCCAGCGTGTACGTCGGGAAGTACCCGATCGCGCCGCCGGACCAGTGCACGTCCTGCAGGCACCCGAGGCGGTCTTCGGTGACGGTGAGCCCCAGGTCGCTCTTCATCCGAGCGTTCCACTCGCCGGGCAGGTCCTTCACCGGCAGATCGCCCGCGAGAATCGCCCGCTCCAGGTCGAACCGCAGCATGATGTGCAGGTTGTACGTTGCCTCGTCCGAATCGACGCGGATGAACTTGGGCTCCACGATATTGACGGCGCGATACGCGTCCTCCGGCGTGAACCGATCGAACGCGTTCTCGCACGCCGGGTTGCACATCCGCCGTGCCTCGGGCATGCACCACTCCCAGAACGCGCGGCTGCGACCCACGAAGTTCTCCCACATCCGGCTCTGGCTTTCATGAATGCCCAGCGAGCAGTGCTGCGCCAGCGGCTGGCCGAACCGCGCCGCCTTGGGCAGCCCCTGCTCGTAGAGGCTGTGCCCCGTCTCGTGCAGCGTGGATGAGAGCGCGTCCATCAGGTCGTTCGTGCGGTAGCGCGTCGTCATGCGCGTGTCGCCCGGACCGGCCCCGTCCGAGAACGGGTGCGTCGAGACGTCGAGCCGCCCCGCGTTCATGTCGAAGCCCACGGCCTGCGCCACGAACTTGTTGAACTCGATCTGCGTCGCCACGGGCACGTTCACCCGGTTGATCGCGTTGCTCGGCCGCCTCGGCTCCGGCGCGCGACCGATGTCCGCGATCAGCGGCGCCAGCGCCGCGCGCAGCGGCCCGAACGCGCGCTCGATCTTCCACGCGGTCATCCCCGGCTCATAGTCCTCAACCAGCGCATCGTAGAGCGTCGTCGTCTCACCGGGGCTGGCGGGATCGGGCGCCGGCTTGCCGTAGCACTCGGCCTTGCGCCGGTTGAGGTCGAACATCTTCGAGAGGATCGGCGCGAAGGACGCGAAGTCGGACTTCTCCCGCGCCGCCTTCCAGATCTCCATCCCCTCCGACGCCGTCTTGGCCAGCTCCGCCACCAGATCGCTCGGCAGCCTGCGGGCGCGATCGAAGTCCCGGCGCCACTCGCGCAGGTTCACCGCCGCGTCCGGGTCGCCC
>CAYVSR010000412.1:0-2997 GCA_964453125.1 uncultured Phycisphaeraceae bacterium
GACCGCGCCCCGCGTCGCCTCGAGGTCGTGCTGCTCGACCGGCCCGCCCCGGGCCCCGCGCCCAACAGCCCATCGCTCCGCGGCGCGTTCGAGCTGCTGCCCGACCGCGACGGCCTCGCTCTTGTCTGGCGCCCGATCGACCCGCCCGGCCAGCCCGTCGTCCTCGCGCGCGGCATCGCGGACCTCCGCTGGCGCGGCCTCGCCCGCGACCAGGTCGACAACCGCTACGAGGCCAAGAGCGGCGCCTGGCGCGACGACTTCGCCGCCGTGATCCCCAAGGAATTCCCCAAGGCCGTGCGCCTCCAGATCACCACGCTCCGCGGGGCCGAGGTGGATTGGATGTTCGAGCCCGCCATCACCACGGGGCCCGAGCCATGACGCGGCGCGCGTTCGTCATGCCGGTGGTCATCCTGCTGACGCTCGGCGCGTCGTTCGCCATCGCCGTGGCGTTCGAGCGCCACTCCGCGCAGCGCCTGATGGTGCAGCGCCAGATCGTCGAGTACCGGCGCCACCACGACATGCTCGGCGCCCAGACCATCATCCGTCTGTGGCTCTCGAAGCAGACGCCGGCCGACCTGGCGCGCAAGGCCGCGCGCACCGAGCCCGCCCACCGCTTCTCCCTCCCCGGCGGGCTGCGGATCACGATCCACATCGAGGACGGCCAGGGCACTGCGAAGGTGGACCTCACCGAAGAACAGCCCCCCGACCGCCAGGCCTGGTTCCAGGAACTGCTCTACCGCCTGCCCGAGAACCGGCCGGACCTCATCCGGCGGACGGGCCCGGCGGAGATCAGCGTGAACGCGGCGCCGCGCGAGGTGCTCGCCGCCCTGCGCGAGGGGGACCGCGAACTGGCGGACGTGCTGATGGCCGCGCGCCTCCGCGCGTCGCTGAGCGCGACGACCTTCCGCCAGGCGCTCGAGAAGGCGGGCGTCGGCGCGGAGGAGGTCGGCACGATCTCCCAGCGCGTGGTGTTCGAGCCCACGATCTGGAAACTGACGGTCGAGGCGGAAGAGGGCGCGGATTTCCGGGAGTTCACGGCGCTCGCGGAGGTGCGGCCCGCCGGGGTACTCTCCAGCCCCAGCCTGCACGAGTGGCGCGAGGTGCGCCCCGAGGCCGATGAGCAACGCGCCGGGCGCAACGCCGGCGCGCAGCGCGCCGGCGCACGAACGACGAGACGATGAACGAACTCCCACTCCAGCACGCCGCCGCAGCCCGCTGGGCGACCATTATGCTCGGCGCGGCGATCGTCGCCGTGGCGCTGACGCTGGTGGTCTTCGTGCTGCCGCGCCCTGAAGTCAAGGCGCCCCAGATCACGACGCAGGGCGCAGCGCCCGTGAAAAAGGCCGAAAAGCGCCTGCCGTGGGAGGGCGTCAAGACCGACTGGTCCCGCCTCGCGGCGGACTCGAAGAACTTCAACGCCCCCGAGGTCGCGGCGCACGAGAAGGACGTCGAGGAACAACTCCGCAAGGCGCGTGAAGAAGCGAGCCTCAACCAACCGTCCAACGGGGGCTCGAAACCGCCCGAGGCCACCGGCGGCGGCTTCGCGCCCAACTGGCGTTTCCTCGGCGCCGTGATCGACGGCGAGCGCAAGACCGCCCTCATCGTCACGCCCGAGCCCGACGGGCAGCAGCGCCAGCGCTTCGTCGCCGAGGGGTTCAAGAAGGACGAGTACACCGTCGTGGGCATCGAGGCCACGAAACTGACCGTCGAGCAGGGACGCCGGCGCCACGAGATCGGCATCGCCGCGAACACGCGCGGGCAGGGCATCGTCACCGGCTCCGCCGTGCCCCCGCTGCGGACGAGCGGGCAGTCCCTCGGCGGCGCCCAGCCCGGCGCCCGCCCCGCGTCCGACCGCGTGCGCGACCTCCGCCAGCCCAACAGGCCCAATCCGAACACGAACCCGAACGCGAACCCCGGCGCCCCGACCGCGCCCGGCGCGTACACCCCGCCGGCGCAACCGGGCGCTCAGGACCCCAACGCCGTCCCCCCACTCCCCCGCGACCCAGACCCGCCGGGGACACGCTGAGCCATGGCGCACTCCTGTTTCATCGAGAACGAGTTCGGCGAGGTGCGCCTGCTGACCGAGGCGGGCGCGCCCGAGCAGCGCTGGCGCCCCGAGCCGGCCGCCGGCGCGAACCCGGGACAGGCACGCCCGCTCGAAGAACCCGGCGCCCAGCCCGCCGCGCCGGAGGAGCCGCGCGACGCGCTGTGGTGGAAGGCCCGCGCCACCGACGCCGCGGCGTGGGTCGCCGAGCGCCTCGGCGCCGAGCGGCGCATCGCCTCCGTCTGCATGGACATCGGACACGCCTCGTGCGTGTGGCTCTCGGCGCCCAGCGCGCAGCGCGGCGTGATCGCCGCGGCGCTGCGCCAGGAGGGCGCGGAGTGGGCCGAACTCGAACCCGGCGGACTCATCGAGCCGCTGGCGCCCCCGGCCGGCGCATCGGGCTCGAAACTGTGGGAATTCTCGGCGTTCGGGCTGGGGGCGAAGAAGCAATCGGCCGCGACGAGCGCCGTGCGCATGCCCGTGCTCCTCGCCCCCGACGCGCTGCTGCGCCTCTTTCTTGATGATCTTGACCGGCGCGGCGTGCGCGTCGAGCAGGTGACGAGCCTGTGGCACGCGGCGTGCGCGGCGTGGCTGACGGACGCGGAAACGCTCGGCGCCGTCGTGCTCTGCGACGGGGCGACGCTCGTCTGGGCGTGGGGGCGCGGGGCCGGCCTGCAGGCCGGCGGGCGCCTCGATGTCGCCGCGCACCACCCGGCGATGCTCGACGTGTCCGACGGTGACGGACCCGCTCCCAAGCCGGCGCCCAGCCCCATCGAGGCCACGCGTCCGCGACTCGCCCTCGATTGGCTGACGTGGGCGGCGCAGCTCGGCGAGGCGCCGCGGACGCTGGTGGTCGTCGGGCGTGGGGCGGCGGCGCTGGCCGCGGCGCTCGAGGGGGCGCTGCCCTCGGCGCAGCCCAAGATCATCGAAGAGCCCGACCCCTTCGGCGCGAC
>CAYVSR010000413.1:0-2992 GCA_964453125.1 uncultured Phycisphaeraceae bacterium
TCAGCCCGACACCCCCCCCCGGAGCCCCCCATGCCGCGCCCTGCCGCCGCTTTCACTGTCTGGGCGCTGACCGCGGCGCTCCTTCAACCCGCTATTGCGACAGGGGGCGCCTCCGACAGCGCGACATCCTCCGGCGCGCGGACGGTCGGCGGGGATGCCGATTGGCGCCTCACGCCGGAGCGGCGCGAGGCGGTCGAGGCGCTCGGCCCGCGAGCGCTCGACGCGATCTACGCGCCGACTGACGAGGAACGGCGCGCAATCATCGCCGAAGCCTTCGACGCCCGGGAGATCGCGCGCGTCGGCATCGACCGGATCGCCGCCCAGTGCGCATCGATCGCGGAGCGGTTCCCCGGCCTGAAGTTCGACCGCGCCGAACTCGCCGAATCGCGCCGGGGAGATCGTGTCTCCCGCGTGCTGCACGTCTACGCGCGGCGCCCGGGCGCACCGATCTGGCGTGACTTCCAGATCTTCGTGGCCGAGGGCGAGCCGCCACGTCTCAGGAGCATCGCGTTCATCGCGGAAGTGACCGAGCCCGTCGCGTTGCCCAACGGCGCGATCGACGACCCGGGGACGCTCGAGTGGCTCGGCGGATACGTCGACCGGCTCTCCCGCGAGCATGACCTCGCCGGCAGCGCGCTGATCGCGGTCGGCGACCGCGTCGTGTTCGAGCGCTGCTTCGGCTTCGCGGACGAGGCGCGCGACAGGCCGGTGACCCCCGAGACCTTGTTCGGGCTGGCGTCGGCGAGCAAGATGTTCACCGCGCTCGCGGTCGCCCGCCTCGTGTCCGACGGCACGGTCGCGTACACAGACACACTGGAGCGATTCCTCCCCGAGTTTCCCGACCCGGCGCTCGCTCGCCGCATCACCGTCGGAAACCTGCTCTCGCACTCGTCGGGCGTCGCGGAGTACTGGACCGAGGCGAACACCGACGCGGTTCGCGCCGCGCGCTCCACCGCGGAGCTGTTCCCCCTCGTCCTCGCCGCTGGGCAGGCGTTCGAGCCGGGCGCGAAGCACGAGTACTCCAACTCCAACTTCGTGCTCGCGGGGATGATCGTCGAGCGCGTCTCCGGCACGCCGTTTGAGTCGTTCATCGAGACGACCATCCTCGCTCCGCTCGGGATGACTCGTTCCGGCTATTTCGGCGCCGACGACCCAACGCGACAGATCGCTCAGCCGCTCGTGCGCCGAGGCGATGGCTGGGAAGCGTTCGCCAGGTCCGGCCGGGGCACGGCGGCGGGCGGGTGCTTCTCAACGGCGCGGGACATGCTGCGATTTCTCCGAGCCCTTCGCGCCGGCGAGATCATCGGCGAGGCCGCCCTGGCGGACATGACATCCTCCAAGACCTCGCGCACCACCGTGGCCGATTCCGACTACGCCTACGGCTTCGCGCTCCACCGGAACGGCGGGGTCGAGTCCTACGGGCACGGGGGCATCGCGCGGGGAGCCAACGCGGAGGTCCGTTGCTTCCCGTCCCTCGACGTCACTCTGGTGCTGCTGAACAACCAGGACAACGGCGCCTACGACGATCTGCGGAAGAACATCATCCGCCTCATTACCGGCGAACGGTAGCCCGCCCCCGCTATCCTTCGCGTATGCCAGACCTCTCGCCCCGCGCCATCCTCGACCGCCTCGGCGTGTCCTCCGACCCGCTCTTCCTTTCGCCCGACAAAGCGAAGGTCGACGCGGGCGCGGGCAAGGCCGCCGTCTCCGACAACCCCGCCACCGGCGAGGCGCTCGGCGGCGTGCGCCTCATGTCGCGCGACGAGTACGACAAGACCATCGCGCGAACCTCCGCCGCCTTTCACCACTGGCAGAAAGTCCCCGCCCCCCTCCGCGGCGAGATCGTCCGGCGCATCGGCCTCGCCTTCCGCGAGCACAAGGACGACCTCGGCGCGCTGGTCTCCCTCGAGATGGGCAAGATCCTCTCCGAGGGCAAGGGCGAGGTGCAGGAGTGCATCGACATCGCCGACTTCGCCGTCGGTCTCTCGCGCCAGCTCTATGGCATGACGATGCCCAGCGAGCGGCGCGACCACCGCATGTTCGAGCAGTGGCGCCCCCTCGGGCCCGTCGGCGTCATCACCGCGTTCAACTTCCCCGTCGCCGTGTGGGCGTGGAACGCCATGCTCGCCGCGGTCTGCGGCGACACGGTGGTCTGGAAGCCCTCGCTGCTCACGCCCCTCACCGCCGTGGCGGCGACGAAGATCGCCCGCGACGTGATGCGGCAGCAGGACATCTTCACACCGGCCAGCGCGAAGTCGAGCGACGCCTTCGATCCGGCGGACGTCTTCCCGCTCGTCGTCGGGACGGATCAGGAGGTCGGCGAGACGATGGTGGCGGACCCGCGCCTGCCCCTGATCAGCGCGACCGGCTCGTGCCGCATGGGCAAGCGCGTGGGGCAGGTGGTGGCGGGCCGGCTGGGGCGTGCGCTGCTCGAACTGGGCGGCAACAACGCGATCATCCTCATGCCGGATGCCGACATGGAACTCGCCGTGCGAGCGGTGGCGTTCGGCGCCGTGGGCCCCGCGGGCCAGCGCTGCACGACGACGCGCCGGCTGATCTGCGTGGGCGACGCGGCGGACCGCATCACGCCCGCGCTGGTGAAGGGCTACAAGTCCGTCCCGATCGGCGATCCGCTCAAGGAGGGCACGCTGATGGGGCCGCTCATCAACGCGAAGGCCGTCGAGGGCATGCGCGCCGCCATTGAGGCGGCGCAGAAGGACGGGTGCGAGGTCCTCACCGGCGGCGTCGCGGGCCTCGACAAGTTCAAGGGCAAGCCCGGCAACTTCGTCGAGCCGACGATCGTCCGCGTGCCCAAGGGCAAGGTCCCCGCGATCACGAAGGAAGAGACCTTCGCGCCCATCCTGTACGTCTTCAGCGTGGCCTCGATCGACGAGGCCATGGCGCTCCAGAACGGCGTGGACCAGGGCCTCTCCTCAGCCATCTTCACCGACTCCGTCCGCAGCGCCGAGCGGTTCCTCGCGGAAGACGGCTC
>CAYVSR010000414.1:0-2989 GCA_964453125.1 uncultured Phycisphaeraceae bacterium
TTTCAGGCGGTCTTTGCCGGCCTGCATGCGCAGCGCCCCTCCCTGCCCGAGGGCGCCCAGGGCGCGAAGAAGGTCACCACCTTCGCCAGCGCCATCACGCAGATCCTGCTGCTCGACCTCGTCTTCTCGCTCGACTCGGTCATCACCGCCGTGGGCATGGCCAAGGCGGTCCCCGTGATGATCGCGGCGGTCATCACTTCGGTCATCGTCATGCTGATCTTCGCGGGCTCGATCTCGCGATTCGTCGAGAAGCATCCGACGATCAAGGTGCTGGCGCTCTCCTTCCTCATCCTGATCGGCGTGCTGCTCACTGCCGACGGCTTCGGCCAGCACCTGGGGCGCGGGTACATCTACTTCGCCATGGCCTTCAGCCTCGCGGTCGAGATGATCAACCTCCGCGTGCGCAAGGCCCACGCCTGAGGCCGGGGCCGGTCAGCCTCCGATCGGCAGCGTCAGCACCGGCCGGATGTTCTCGACCCCGCCCGATTGCAGTTCGAGCAACTGGCTGAGCAGGGCGAACGTGGTCTTGCTCTCGAGGTCGGAATCCCCGATCCAGAACCACGAGCCGCGGTACTCGACCGTGACGTACGCGCCGTCCGGCTTCGAGCCGCTCCTGACCAGCATGAGGCCGTTGGTCAGCGTCGTCCAGTCGAAGGGGCGCCCCGCGCTGTCCACCGTCAGCGTCACGCGCCCGGCCTCGCGGTCGGCGGCGGGGGGGTCCACGCCTTGCGAAAGAAAGAACAGGCAGGCCATCAGCGAGCGCGTCGTGAGCAACACGGCGTCGCCGGTGATCTCCGTCTGGCTCGCGGTCAGCCCCTTCATCTCCTGCCCCGCGGGCAGGCCCAGCAGGATCTTGAGGCGCGAGACCTCGCTGGAGTCCTTCGCATCGTCGGCGAAGCGGATGACCAGCGACGTGGCGCCCGCGCCCTTGGGGTTGGCGGGCGCGCCCTCGCGCTGCGCCGCCATCGAAATCCCCAGTTCCACGTCCCCTCGCTCCCACAGCGCCTGCAGCAGCGCCGCCGCCTCGTAGAACGCCTCGTACTCCGGCGCGACCTTCGGCGTGGGCCCGCTGGCGCGAGGGGCGTTCACCAGCGGCCCGAGGCGCTGCACGCACACCTTCAGGATCCGGTCCAGCGACCAGCCCGAGTGGTACATGAGCGCCAAGATCTCGGTCTCCAGCGGCTTCATGAGCTTCTGCACGAACTTCTCGCCCTGCAGCGGGAGGTACGTCACCGTCGGACGCTCCGACAGCGTTAGACGCCCCGAGAGCCCGAACCCTTCGAAGTCCGGCGCCGACCACGACCCCGACGCCTGCCCCTGCGCCTCGACCTCGAACGACGTGGTCACCGACGAGACCTCGAGGAACAGCGGCACGTCGCGGTAGCGCAGGCGCACGAGGTTCAGCAGCAGCTGCTCCGCCGTGGTCGTGGCGATCGCCGCGTTGTACGAACTGCGGCTGTTGCGGATGGAGGACGGGCCCGTCAGCGAGCATGCGCCCAGCGACAGGGCGCACGCGCAGCACGCGAGCGGCGTCAGACGAGCGGCGGCGTAGCGCCCAACCCTTGCCATCGCGCGCGACTATACCACCGACGCACGGGGAGCCGGCCCCGCGCGGTCACTCGTCGACGCGCGGCTGATGCGCGCCGCCTGTGTCCGGGCGCCCCGGGGGCGCCTGCGGGCCGGCGTGCTCAAGGCCGAAGAACCGCATCGTGCCGTGGTACGCGCCCTCGGCGTTGCGGCGCGTGAAGCGGGCCATCTGCTCGGCCTTCTCCTTCGTCTTGCGCAGCCAGATGCGCGCGAAGACGAACTCCGTCGCCAGGATCATCAGGCCGAGGACGACCACCAGCATGCCCCCCGGCCCGGGCAGCAGCCCTATCGGAATGGCCAGCGCCAGCACCGTGAACCCGATCACCGCGATGACGATCTTGCGCGCCCGCCGGATCATCTGGCGCGCGGCCTGGTCCACCTCGTCGCCCAGCGGCGCCTCGCGCCCCAGGCGCCGGCGCTCGTCCACGATGCTCGCGATCACGCCCAGCGCCAGCGCCAGGATGATCGTCGAGAGCGACACCACCGGGTCGATGTGGTAGCCCAGGCGCCCCAGGATCATCTTGACGCCGACGAACGCCAGCACGAACGAGAGGCTCACCTTCAGGTGCTTGAATTTGTCCAGCGCTGAGGCCAGCGCGAAGTACATGCTCCGCAGCCCGAGGATCGCGAACACGTTCGACGAAAACACCAGGAACGGGTCGGTGGTGATCGCGAAGATCGCGGGGATCGAGTCCACCGCGAACACCAGGTCCGCGCTCTCGACCACCAGCAGCACGAGCATGAGGGGGGTCATCGCCCGCTTGCCGTCGATCCTCGTCCAGAACCGCTCGCCCTCGTACTCCGTCCCCACCTTGAAGAACTTCCGCGTGAGTCGCACCACCGGGTTGCGCTCGATGTCCATGTGGTCGGTGCGCATCACCAGCATCTTGACGGCGCTGAAGATCAGCAGCGCCCCGAAGATGTACATCACCCACACGAAATTCCGGATCAGCGCCGCCCCCGCGACGATCATCACCCCGCGCATCACGATCGCCCCCAGGATGCCCCAGAACAGCACGCGGTGCTGGAACTGCGGCGGGACGCGGAAGTACGCGAAGATCGTCGCGATGACGAACAGGTTGTCGAGGCTCAGCGACTGCTCGACGAGGTAGCCCGTCAGGAACAGCGTCGCCGCCTTCCGACCACCGAGGTCCTGCCCGATCGACTTGCCGATGCCCAGGAAGTGGTGCTCGTACAGGAAATAGACGCCGACGCAGAACGCTAACGCCAGCGCGACCCACATCGCCGTCCACTTCACCGCCTCGCGCGCGGTGATGATGTGCGCCTTGCGGTTCAGCACGAGCAGGTCGAACGCCAGCAGCGCGACGACCATCGCGATGAACCCCGCCCAGATGACGAACACGCCGGTCATGAGAGGGGAACAGGGTAGCGAGGACGCAGC
>CAYVSR010000415.1:0-2987 GCA_964453125.1 uncultured Phycisphaeraceae bacterium
GGGTCGGCGCCGTGCGAGGCGAGGTCGGAGTGTCCTTCCACTAAGGGACGAGAGGCCCGTGTTGTGCGCACGGATCGGGTCGTTTTGGATGATGGTGCGCGCGCGCCGGAGTGGGAAGTGGCTTGGGGAGCAGGGAGTTGAAGGGTCAGATTATTTTTGGGAGCGCGGATTTTGGGGTGCGCTGGGGGCGCGCTGCGCGCGCACAAAGCGTGCCGCGCGCGGGCTGAAGCCCGCGGCTCTGAGGCGTGGGAGCGGAGAAGAGAGAAGAGAGGGGGAGTAGAAGAGAGGAGCGAGGCCAGTAGCCCTCACCCTGCCCTCTCCCATCGAAGCGATGGGAGAGGAGGCGGGAGCGTCGGGTGTTTGCGCGGGCGGGTGGTGCGCGCTGGCGTGGTTGGCGTTTGAGGGGAAATAGAGGAGAGGAGCGAGGCCAGAAGCCCTCACCCTGTCCTCTCCCATCGAAGCGATGGGAGAGGGGGCTGCACGGCGCTTGCTGCTCGAGAGTGGTTGGTGCGCGCGGAGGTCGTTGCGTGGTCGAGGCGCTGTACTGGCCTCTCCCATCGAGGTGAGGGGAGGGGCGGCGGCGCCGAGCGTGCTCGGGCGTGGCGTGCCATAGGCAGATCGCCATTTGATTCGTACACTCTCATGCATAATGGACCCATTACGCGACAGTACGGACTACGGTGCCCTGCCGCCGTGCCTGCATACAACGGCTCCGCAACCTGACGCGATGGGTCGAGTATTGTTGAGCACACAGGACGTCACGCTTCATCGTGCCAGCGAAGCCATCGCCAGAGGGAGCGCCACGTTTGCACTCACGGTCTGGCCTGAGTCCGAGATGCGATATGAGGTGCTCCTGTCATCTAGCCCGCCGCTTCAGCTCTCGGAGTATTCGGACACGACGTTGCGATTGATGGATGGCAGCGTTCTTGAGCATCTTCCAACATGGCTGAGCATTGGAAGTTCAGGCGCCCCGCTACTCGCAGGCATCTTGCAGGGCAGACACGACCTGTCGCGCGTCCCCGCGATGCGGGTCGCCACATCGCACCTATCAGGATTCACAGAGTACATCGGCTTACGAACTCGTAACCAACAACTCCAGCACCCAAACGCGGCATCGACGCGGCTTGACTTGTCTTATGATCACTGGTCGATTCTTATCGACGCACTCTTAGACTTTTCATCAACTCAGCCATCCTACTCTCCTGGGAGATTTTCTCACATACTACAGATGCAGCGACTCGACGGCTGTCTCATTAACGCGCACGAGTTGAGCGATCTCTCTTCTGAACTACACCTCTTTCTCTCGTATGCATCAGGCCGATGGGTCGCGCCTCTTGCGATTACAGGCCACACGGCCGACGGTGACGCAGTGATCCCCGATTGGTCCGTGCGACGCAACAGCCCGCTTGTCAACGCGGCTTCCTGGTTTGACAAACGAATGACCGCAGACGAACTGGCTGCAGCTTGGCATGCCTGGCGCGCGGCGCGCACCAACTCGAACATTCGCGCGGCACTTGATGCGTCGTTACCGCTCTACTATTCCGCCAACTCGGGAAGGCTCGCGCTGGAGTCCTCTATTGTGCTGACGCAGACAGCGCTGGAAACCTTGGCCGCAATTATTGTCGTCGACTGCTATGGCCTGGAATCCACCGACCGCTTCGACAGGCGCAGTGCCGACTCTCGGGTACGGAAGCTTCTTAAATGGGCATCCTTGTCGGAGTTCATCCCACCGGAGCTCACAAACCTGTATCGACTTAGAACACGAAAGGAGTTCGCGAACGGACCGTTAGCCATTTCAACGATTCGCCATTGGTTTTTGCACCCTAACGAAGCGAATCGCAAGAACTTGCGTGGCATCGATCGAGCTTGCGCGCACGAAGCGCGGACCCTTGCCAAGTGGTACGTCGACCTTGTGGTGCTGCGGCTTATTGGATGGATCGGGCGATACGCGAATCGAACTTCTCAGCGATATGTCGGACAATCAGAACGGGTCCCTTGGGCCCGCTGATTCTCACCCTCCCCCCGCCGCCCCTGCGTTGCCGTAGGTCGTCATGCTCGCCGGGTCCAGGAGTTTCGCGAGTTCTGCCTCGGGCAGGATCTTCTGCTCCAGCGCCAGTTGGCGGATGGTCTTGCCCTCGGCGAAGGCCTGTTTCGCCAGCGCGGCGGACTTGTCGTAGCCGATCGCTGGCACGAGGCTCGTGCACATCGCGAGGGACTGCTCGATCAGTTCGTTGCAGCGCTTCGCGTCGGCCTTCAGGCCCGCGAGGCAGTTGTCGGTCATCACGTGGCAGGCGCGGGTGATGAGGTGGATGCTCTCGAGCAGCGCCTCGGCCTGCATGGGCATGGCGACGTTGAGATCGAGCAGCGAGCCCACGCCGCCCATGCCGCCGAGGGTGACGGCGTGGTCGTTGGCGATCACGCGGCACATGGCCATGATCGTGCTCTCGCAGATCACGGGGTTGGTCTTGCCGGGCATGATGCTGCTGCCGGGCTGCACCGCGGGCAGGACGAGTTCGCCCAGGCCGCAGCGCGGGCCCATGCCCATGAGACGGATGTCGTTGGCGATCTTGGTGAGCGAGACGGCGATGGTCTTGAGGTGGCCGGCGGTCTCGACCACGGCGTCCTTCGCGTGCTGGGCCTCGAAGTGGTTGTCGGCCTCGCGGAAGGCGACGTGCGTCATCGCGGCGAGTTCGTGGGCGACGCGCTTGGGGAACTCGGGGTGCGTGTTGATGCCGGTGCCCACGGCGGTGCCGCCGAGGGGCAGTTCGGCCAGCGCGATGAGCGCGGCCTTGCAGCGGTGCTCGGCGTGCTTCATCTGGCTGGCGAAGCCGGAGAACTCCTGGCCGAGTCGGATGGGGGTGGCGTCCTGCAGGTGGGTGCGCCCGATCTTGATGATGGGCATCCACTCCTTGGCGAGTCGCTCGAGCGAGGCCTCGATCTTGCGGATGGCGGGGAGGAGTTCGTTGTGAATCGCGACCGCCGCGGCG
>CAYVSR010000416.1:0-2277 GCA_964453125.1 uncultured Phycisphaeraceae bacterium
GGGAACACACAAAACTGTGTGAACCAGCGACTTTCGGGCAAATCGGGGCGGAAACCAACTCGGACGGGAGGCCGGTGTTGGTACTGGCGCCGGCGAGCGCAGGTTCGCCTCAGGCGCGCAGTTCGGCGCCCAGATCGCGCCGGAGCGCGGCGACCAAGCGGGCGACCTCGGGCTCGACCTCCTCGCTCCGGAGAGTTCGCGTCGAGTCGCGGAAGGAGAGGCGCATGGTCACCGACTTCTTGCCCGGCCCAACCTGCTTGCCGCGGTACGTGCCGACGTGCGCCCAGCCCACGCAGCGCTCGAGCGCCGCGCCGCGGGCCACGCGTTCGATCGCGGCCCAGGTGATGTTCTCGGGCGTGACGACGCTGAGGTCGCGCTCCGTGCCCGGGAACTCTGGCAGGGCGTGCGCGAGGGAGCGGGGCGGGAAGAGGGCGAGCAGCGCATCGAGGCCGATCTCGGCCACGCCGACGGGGCCCTCGAGGTCGTGGCGGAGCAGGGCCTCATCGCTGACGAGCCCGACGTAGCCCGCGCGGGCGCCGCCGATGGTCACGCCGGCGCACGCGTCTGGCGCGAGGGAGCGGAAGACCGGCGCCATGGGGTTCAATTCGACCGCCGCGGCGGCGCCGCCGAGCGCCCGCGCCACGGCCTCGATGGCGCCCCGGGCGATTCGCACGCACTCCTGCCGGTCGCCCCGGGCGCGCTCGACCACGATGGCGAGGTTGCGGTTCTCGATCGTGCGCGGGCCGCCGGGGGCGGACGCGGGAATCTCGGCGAAGACTGAGGCGGTCTCGAAGAACCGCAGGCCGCCCTCGGGCTTCGCGCCGGCGTGGCGGTTGGCGCGCACGCAGCGCAGCAGGCTGGGGATGACGCTCGGTCGCAGCGCGGGCTCGCCGGGGCGGCGCGCTTCGTCCACCGCGAGGGTCGAGAGGCCGGGGGGCATGAACGCCGCGGCTTCGTCGCGCGAGGTGAAGGAGAACGTCACCGTCTCGAAGAAGCCCATGCCCGTGAGGGTGTCGGCGAGCACGCGGCTCGCGCGCTCGGTGTTCTGCGGCGCCTTGATCTCGACGGCCATGCGCGGGTGGATGGGCACGGCGTCGAGGCCGTTGGCGCGCCCGACCTCTTCGATGAGGTCCGCCTCCCGGGTGAGGTCGGGGCGGTGCGGGGGGATTGTGCAGCGGAGCGCCGGGCCGCCCGCATTGGATTCGGGCGCCGCGACGATGCCGAGCGACGCGAGTAGCGCCGTGGCGCGCTCCGGCAGGACGCGCACGCCCAGCAGTGCATCGCAGCGCGCCGGGCGGAGATCGACGATGGTGCGAGAGGCGGCGAGGCGGGCGGGCATTTCGGCCGGCGCCGCGAGCATGCCGCTCAGCAGTTCACCCCCCGCGACCTCGATGATGAGCGCCGCGATGCGGTCGCTTGCGCCGGGCGTGAGCGCTGCGGGCACGAGGCGCTCGTAGCGATGGCTGGCGTCCGTGCGGATGTTGAGTCGGCGCGCGGCGCGGCGCACAGAGGCGGGCGCCCATGTCGCGACCTCGAGAAGCACGTCGGTGGTCTTCGCCGTGACGGAGGTCTCGACGCCGCCGATGACGCCCGCGAGGCCGACGGCGCGCTCGCCATCGGCGACGACGAGGTCCTCGGGTCGGAGGGCGTGGGTCTTGCCGTCGAGCGCCGGGAGGTTCTCACCGGCTTTCGCCCTGCGCACGACGATTCGCCCGCCGCGGAGCGTGGCGAGGTCGAACGCGTGGGAGGGGTGGCCGATCTCGAAGAGGGCGTAGTTGGAGGCGTCGACGACGTTGTTGACGCTCTTCTGGCCGACGGCCGCGAGGGCGCGGACCATCCAGTCGGGGCTGGGGCCGACCTTCACGGCGCGAATCAGGCGGGCTGTGAAGAGCGGGCACTCGTCGGGCGCGAGGTTCTCCATCGCGAACCGGCCGGCGATGGCGTCGGCCGAGGTCTTGGGAGCGGGTGAGGCGGGTGTCTTGAGGCGTCGGCCGGTGGCGGCGGCGATCTCGCGGGCGCAGCCGAGATGGCAGAGCACGTCGCCGCGGTTGCTGGTGATTTCGACGTCGAGCAAGACGTCTCCGCCGGGGAGGGCTGTGTGAGACTCGATGGGGAAGCCCATGTTGGTGAGCGCGTGCTCGGCCTGCTCGGGCGTGCAGTCGCCCGGGTCGAGGAGTCGGTTGAGCCACGCGACGCTGATGTGCATGGGGAGAGAAGATACACGCGGGGGCGTACCCTCTGGCGCCGATGCCCGACGCTGCCGCACACGCCGCCGAC
>CAYVSR010000417.1:0-2967 GCA_964453125.1 uncultured Phycisphaeraceae bacterium
CCAAGACGCTCATCAAGGCGCTCCCCGCCGATCCCTTCCTGATCGCTTTTGCCTTCGACTTCGCTCCCGCCGGCGTCAAGGCGATCCTCAAAAACCTTTCCGGTGGCGGCGACGAGGGCGGCGGCCTCGGCGATCCCTCCCTCTTCGCCCTCGTCGATCACGCCACGGGGCAGAGCGGCGTCATCAATCCGAATCCCGCCGGCCTCTTCGGCGGCCTGCTCGCGCGCGGCACCTACTTCTACGCCGGCGCCGACGGCGCCAAGCTCGCCGACTCCTTCAAGGGCGTCATCGAGGGCATGAACAACCAGATGCAGGGCGCCTACCAGGCGTCCACGACCTACAAGCCCGGCGCCGCCACCGTCGACGGCGCCGGCGCCGATGCTTGGAGCGTCAAGATGTCCTCCACCACCCAGGGCTCGCCGCTCGCGCTGATCTACGGCCCGGCGGGCGGCCCCAACGGCCACGCCTTCAAGGCCAAGAACGGCCTCTACACCACCACCTCGCCCGACACCAAGCTCATCAGCAAGGCGCTCGCCGCTTCGAACGGGCAGGCCACCCTCGCGGATGACAAGGGCATCGCCGCGGTCGCCGCGATGCTGCCTCAGAACCGCACGGCGGAGGCGTACATCGGCGTGAAGTCCATCCTCGAGCAGGCGGCGCCCTGGCTCAAGATGATGAACAAGCCGGTCGACTTCACGCCCCCCGAGACGCTCGCGCCCATCGGCATCGGCGCGGTGGTCGAGGGCGGCGGCATTCGCATCGACGCGTACGCGCCGACCGAGACGCTCAGCGCCATCCGAACCTTCGCCAACGCGATGAAGACGCCCAGCGCCCCGCCCGCGGACGCCGGCGCGCCGGCCAACGCCGACAAGAAGAACGGCGCCCCCGCGTCCGCCCCGACGCCGCAGAAGTAACGCGGTCAGCCCCGCGTCATCGCGGGCGCATCAATGAGTTCGTGCGAGCCCGGGCCCGCGCCGATCGCGCCCAACAGCGCCGTGCGCGCGTAGAGCGCGCCGCCGGTGCGCAGGTCGATCGTCGCGGTCAGCTCGGGCGCGCCGTCGAGGTGCAACAGACCACGCGAAGGGTCGACGGTCGCCAGCGCCGGCGGGCTCGCGCCATCAGGGACGCAGATCGATCGGGCGCCGACAGTCGCCTCCCACCGCCGTTCGCGAGCGACTTCGCCCTCGATCTCCACGCGCACGCGCAAGACGCCCTCGGGTTCCTCCGGGCGGCGCCGGAAGCGCCACGCGAGCGTGACGACGGCCGGCAAGGGCGGCGCGTCCGCGCCTCGCTCACGTCGGTCGGCCTGCGCGAGCGCCCCGGTCATCGGCGGGCCCTCTTCGTCTCAGGCGCTGGGCGAGCGGGCGCGGGGTCCATGGCGGCGCCGAGCGCGACGGCGGCGAGGCGCAGGTCCCCGCCGTCGGGGCTCGCGATGCGCTGCGACAACTTGTCGAAGATCCCCACGAACTCGAGCATCGCGTCGAGGCGTCGCGCGAAGCCAACGTTGGCCTCGCCCACGATCGGGCGCTTGTGCACGCCGGCGCGCAGGTCGCGCAGCGAGGTGATCAGCGGGTCGAGTTCGCGCTTGCGCCGCTCGCGGATGATGGTGCGGAGCATCGACCACACGTCCTGCTCGGCGACGAAATACTCCTTGCGGTCGCCGCGCTTGTGTGTGCGCGAGGCGAGGCCCCAGTCCACCAGGGCGCGCAGGGTGGTCGAGGCGTTGCCGCGCGAGATGCGCAGGCGTCGCATGATGTCGTCCGTGTTGAGGGGCTCGGCGGTGATGTAGAGCAGGGCGTGGGCCTCGGCCATGGTGCGCCCGACGCCCCAGGCGCCGGCCATGCCGCCCCACGCCTCGACGAACCGGTCCTGGGCGTGCGTCAGGGCGTCGGCGCCGGTTCCCGCAGGAGCGAGAGAAGCGTTCATGGGGGCAGGCTAGCCTCCGGCCGGGGCTGATTCAATTCAGTTTCAGAAGATTCTGAAACTCAACCAGTTGCTCGCTGGCGTTCCCTGCGGTGCGCACGAGGGAATCGGGGCCCGAAATCGAAAAAAAATAAAGGCGGCGAGCAGCCGAAGGCCGTCTCGCCGCCCTTCCGGGGGCTGGGTAAGTGCGTGAAGTATACACGCGCTTGGCCATGTCAACCAGCGATACAGCGTCTTTTTGACGGCCGTTTACGACCCCCTTTTCAGGTGATAACAAGGTCCGTAATCGCCGCCGCGCCGAGCGTCACGCTCACCACGCCGTTGATCAGCCCGAACGCTATCGGCAGTCCCGGCAAGCCCTTGCGCGACAGGTGCACGTGCTCCGCCACCAGCAGCGCGCCCACCATCCCCACTCCCGCGAGGAACAACCCGCCGAACCGGGGCTCCGCCACCCATGCGCCCAGCAGCAGCCCGACCGCCGCCGCGTGGAGCGCCCTGCTCACCCACGCCGCGCCGCGCCGGCCCAGCCTCGCGGGCACGCTGCGCAGCCCGGCGCCGCGATCAAACTCGACATCCTGCATCGCGTACAGCACGTCGAACCCCGCGACCCACAGCGCCACCATCGCCGCGATCATCCACAGCGCCGGCGTGTCCGCGAGCGCGCCGGGTCGCACCGCGATCGCCGCGGCGATCGGGCTCACCCCCAGCGCCCCCCCGAGAAAGAAGTGCGCCAGCGCCGTGAACCGCTTGGTGAACGAGTAAAACGCCACCCACGCCAGCGTCGGCAGCGCGAGCGTCAGCGGCCACGGGTTCCCGTACGCCGCCCAGAAGATCGCGCAGGTTCCCACGAACAGCCCCGCCGCGCACGCCGCGCACGCCCACCCCGCGCGCACGCTCACGGCGCCCGACGCGAACGCGCGGCGGGAGGTTCGCGGGTTGGCGCTGTCGAAGCGCCGGTCGGCCAGCCGGTTCACCAGCATCGCCCACGTCCGGGCGAAGACCATGCACGCCACGATCAGCGCGAGCTGCCCGGCAATCACCCGC
>CAYVSR010000418.1:0-2967 GCA_964453125.1 uncultured Phycisphaeraceae bacterium
TTCGCCGGTGACGGTGAAGTTGAAACCGCCGAGTCCGAGACCGGCTGCTCCGAGTTCATGGTGATCGAGTGCCCGAGCCTGATCGACGACCTCGCGACGCGCTACGCCGCAGAGGTGAAGGCCGGGACGCGCACCATCGTCGGCCCCGAGATCGTCGTGGACTTCGAGCGCTCCGTCGTCACGATTGAGGGCCGCGAGCACGCGTTCCCGGCGCTCTCGCCCGTCGCGCAAGACCTCGTGATCGCGGGCGGCAGCGAGAACGTGGTGAAGAAGCAGTTGGCGGGGGCGGCGGTGTAGCGCTCGCGGCTCCGTAGACCACAGAATCCGCCCCGCCGCGGAACCCTTCGCCTGTATACTCCCGCCCTCGTTCGCAGCGTCTGAGCGCCCACACCCACCGATTTCTTTCTGGAGCCCGCATGGCCCGCTACTCGATCGCATGGATGCCCGGCGACGGCGTCGGCAAGGACGTCATGGACGGCGCACGCATCGTCCTCGAGCGCATGAAGTTCGACGCCACCTACACCCACGCCGACATCGGCTGGGACTTCTGGTGCAACGAGGGCAACCCGCTCCCCGACCGCACCATCGACATCCTCAAGAACACCACCTGCGCCCTCTTTGGCGCCATCACCTCCAAGCCCAACGACGAGGCGCAGGAGGAACTCATCCCTGCCCTCAAGGGCAAGGGCCTCGTCTACTTCTCGCCCATCGTGAAACTCCGCCAGCTCTTCAACCTGCACACCAACCAGCGCCCCTGCAAGACGTACGCCGGCAACCCCCTCAACTACCGCGGCACCGAGATGTCCGACGGCGGGGGCATCCACAAGCCGCCGCTCAACCGCCTCGGGCCGCGCGAGGTCCCCGTCGATCTCGTCGTTTTCCGCGAGAACACCGAGGGGTCCTACGGCGGGGTCGAGTTCTTCCCCCTGCCCGAGCCCGTCTACACCGCGCTCTGCGCCAACCCCAAGATGAAGCCCTGGAAGGACAAGGGCCTCGAGAACGTCGCCCTCTCCACGCGCATCGTCAGCAAGCAGGGGTGCGAGTCCATCTGCCGCCAGGCGTTCGAGTTCGCGCACAAGACCGGTCGCAAGCGCGTCACGCTGGTCGAGAAGCCCAACGTGCTGCGCGAGACGGGCGGCCTGATGACCCGCACCTTCCGGCGCGTCGCGAAGGACTTCCCCGCCATCTGGGCCGACGAGGCGAACATCGACGCCATCTGCATGTGGATGTTCAAGAACCCCAACGAGTACAGCGTCCTCGTCGCCGAGAACATGTTCGGCGACATCATCTCCGACCTCTGCGCCGGGCTCGTCGGCGGCCTCGGCTTCGCGCCCAGCGCCAACATCGGCGACAAGTACGCCGTGTTCGAGCCCACCCACGGCAGCGCCCCCAAGTACGCCGGTCAGTACAAGGTCAACCCCATGGCCATGCTGCTGACCTGCAAGATGATGTTCGACTGGCTCGGCGAGCACGACGCCGGCGCCCGCCTCGAGAAGGCCGTCGCGACGGTCATCCACGAGCGCAAGGTGGGGACGTACGACGTTGGCGGCACGAACACGACGCTGGAGGTGGCGGAAGAGGTGGCGCGGAAGGTGTGAGGAGGATGGCGGCGTAGGCGGGCAACCGGTCCGCGCCCTCTCCTGTCGCCGCGCGACATCCTCTCCCCCGCTGCGCGGTGGAGAGGGGTTTCGTCCGCTACCATCCCCGCCCCATGGGCACACACGCAGCAACCGGACCCGCCAAGACGTACATCACCAAGACCCTCGCCGACTGGGCCGCTTCGGTCCGGTTCGAGAATCTCTCGCCGCAGGCGATTCATGCCGCGAAGCTGTTCCTGTTCGACTCCGTCGGCTGCGCACTCGGCGGCTCGCAGCAGCCCGACGTCCGCATGATGCTCGAGTACACCCGCGCCTGCGGCGCCCCCGCGGCGAACGGCGGCGTCAGCCCCAACGCCAGGGCGTGCAACGTCTTCGTGTTCAAGGACAAAGCCAACCCCGTCGCGGCGGCGCTGCTCAACGCGCACATGATCCGCGCGATGGACTACAACGACATCTATTGGAAGGCCGATCCCTGCCACCCGTCCGACATCATCCCTGCCGCAACCAGCGCGTGCGAGATCAAGGGCACCGGCGGCAAGGAACTCATCTGCGCGACGCTCGTCGCGTACGAGATCGAGCAGCGCCTGTGTGAGATCGGCATGCCTGGCATCCGTGAGTACGGCTGGCACCACGCCACATTCACCGCGTTCGCGGCGGCGGCCACCGCGGGGCGCGGGCTGGGCCTGTCGCCGGAGAAGATCCAGCACGCCATCGGCATCGCGGGCAGCGCCAACTGCACGCTCGGCGCCGTGACGGCCGGCAAGCTGACCAACATGAAGAACACGGTGGACCCGATGTCCACCCGCGCGGGCGTCGAGGCGGCCATCCTCGCGGGGCTGGGCTACAGCGGCCCCGAGCACGTGATCGACGGCAAGGAAGGCCTGACGCACGTGTTCAAGCACGAGTGGAACCTCGCGGGCCTGACCGACGCCCTGCCGCACTGCCCCAAGTGCCACTGGCGCATCCTCGACTGCGGCATGAAGTCGTTCCCGATCGAGGCGCTGAGCCACGCGCCGCTCACGGCGATGTTCAAGGCGCTCAAGCAGGCCGCCGCGGGCGGCGCGAAGGTGAACCACGAGGACGTGACGGAGATCAAGGTCGAGGTGATCGCCCGCGCGGCGGACATCCTCGGCGATCCGCACAAGTACCGGCCGGACAGCAAGGAAACCGCGGACCACTCGCTGCCCTACTGCCTCGCCGTGGGCCTGATGGACGGCATGGTGACGCCGCTGCAGTTCGAGGAGGAGCGGATCAAGGACGCGAGGCTGATCCCGCTGATGGACAAGATCAAGGTCGTGCCGAACCAGGAGTTCGAGTCGCTCTTCCCGAAGTTCCAGCCCAGCCGCGTGACCATCACGCTCAAAAACGG
>CAYVSR010000419.1:0-2966 GCA_964453125.1 uncultured Phycisphaeraceae bacterium
CCCTCGAGCGGCCGCGGGCCGGCCGTCCTGCGGCGCGCCGCCTTCATGTCGCGGTTGATTCTCGCCGCCACGATGACCGCCAGCAGAGCCCGCATGCGTTACCTCTTCAACTGGCTGATGGCCCGGAGCGACTCGTCCGCCGTGCGGATGGTCTGGCTATTCATCTCGAACGCCCGCTGCGTCTTGATCAGGTCAATCAGCTCGCTCGTCGGGTCCACGTTCGACCCCTCGAGGAACCCGCCGCGGATCTGCCCGCGGTTCTCCTCGCCCGGGTTGCCGTTGATCGGCGGGCCCGAGGCGATCGTCTCGCCGAACAGGTTCTCGCCCAACTGCTTCAGGCCCGCCGGGTTGATGAACGTGCTCAGTTCCAACTGCCCCACAACCGTCGGGTCGCCCCCGCCCGGCGTCGTCACCGTGATCTCTCCGTCCGTGCCGATCGAAATACCATCCGCGTCCTCCGGGATCGTGATGCCCGGATCGATGCGCGGCCCGGTGTCGTTGCCGAGCACCAGGTCCCCGTCCTTGTTCACCGTCAGCTGCCCCGCGCGGGTGTACGCCACGCCGCCCGGCGCCCGGTCGGGCGCCACGGTCACGCGCAGGAAGCCCAGCCCCTCGATGGCCACATCCATCGGCCGCCCGGTCTGGATCATGTTGCCCTGCTCGAACGAGATCTGCGTCGCCGCCACCTTCGTGCCCAGACCCACATAAAGCCCCATCGGCCGGTTGTCGCCGATCGCGTTCTCCACGCCCGGCTGCATCTTCTCCTGGTACAGCAGGTCCTGGAAGTTCACGCGGCTGGCCTTGAACCCCACCGTCTGCGCGTTCGCCAGGTTGTTCGCCGTCACGTCCAACTGGGTGTTGAGCGCCGAGAGCCCCGTCGCCGCCGTGTGCAATGCCGTGATCGCCATCGAGCCGTCCTTTCGCGCCCCTCAGGGCGTCGGTTCACTCAGGAAACCCGCCCCAGCGTCGTGATCGCGCGTCCCAGCGCCTGGTCGTGCAGTGTCAGCAATCTCGCGTTGTTCTCGACCGCGCCGCCCGCCCGCGTGATCGCCATCAGCGCCTCGAACGGGTCCACGCCCGAACGCTCCACCGAATGCTGGCGCACCACCCCCCGGGCGCCCCCGGAGGGCAGCGATTCGCCCGCGAACGAGTACAGCCCCTCGCCGTCCTTCATCAGCGCCGACGTATCTCGCGGCGTCGCGATTCGCAGCCGCGCCACTTCCCCATCCCCCTGCCGGATCACCCCGTCGTCGCCGATCTCCACCGGAAGCGTCGGGTCCAGCGTGATGTGCTGCTTGGTCTCGTCCACCACCGGCAGCCCGTCCGATCCGCGCACCAGACGGGCGTTCGCGTCGAGCGTCAGGCGCCCGTCTCGCGTCAGCCGGAGGCGCGCGTCCCCGGCGCCGCGCCCCGTGTCCACCACGAAGAACCCCGGCCCCTCGATCGCGATGTCCAGCGGGTTGGCGGTCACATCGAGGGCCGCCGGCGAGAAGTCCGTCCGCGTCGTCGCCAGCAGCGCCCCGCCGCCGAGTTTCTCGAGCATCGGGTTCGAGGGCAGGTTCCCCAGACCGTCCTCCTGCCTCGCGGCGTGGCGCTGCATCACCGGCGCGAAGTCCGGCTTGAACGCCGCCGTGGACATGTTCGCGAGGTTGTTGGCCAGCACGTCCTGCCGGGCCATGCCCGTCAGAACGCCCGACGCCGACATGTACATGCCGTAGTTCATCGCAGGCCGCCATCGAGCGAGGAACGGAAGGAATCGCGCGCCGGCCTGTTCGAGGGCAGCGCGGCGTCGTAGCCCTCGTGGGCCGCCATGAGCATGTGCTGCGTCGCGGCGACGCGGGCGAGCGACACCAGCCGCTCGCCGACGCAACGCGACCCGAACCCGTCGTGCGGGCCCTCGCCTTCCAATGCCTCCGGCTTGACGATGGGCGAATCCCCGCCCCACCGCCGATCCTCCGCGGTGCGCATGCTCGGCCTCCTTGCCTCATGGCGCTACACAAGTCCGGCGCCAATCGAACGGGGTCACCACAGAGGCGCAGAGACGCGGAGAAGAGCGGAAAGGGACGGGTTGGGGTTGTGGTTCGTGCGTCGGTTGCGCGGGGGGCGCCGCTTTGGTGCGCAGTTGGTGCGCGGCGGGCGCGACGCCGGGCGATTGTTCCCGATCGCTCCCGACCGCCGATTGACTTCCCGTGGCTGTCGCCGCGCGCACACCCAACCCCCGTACACGCCGAGCGCCGGCGCCCCTGCCCGCCGCGCTGACCCCGTTCCTCACCTACCTCCGCGTCGAGTGCGGCCTCTCCGCCAACACCATGGAGGCCTACACCCGCGACCTGCGCGACCTGCACGCCGACCTTAACGCCCGGGCCATCCCCCTCCACCAGGCCGGCCCGCGCCACCTCTCCGACCACCTCATCTCGCTCAAGCGCGACCGATCGATGGAGGCCTCATCGATCGCCCGCCACCTCGCGACCATCAAGGTCTTCTACCGCTGGCTCTTCGCCGAGGGCAAGATCGCGAAGAACCCCGCAGATCTGCTCGAGCAGCCCACCCGCTGGAAGCGCCTCCCCGGCGTGCTCTCGCCCAAGCAGATGCGAGCCCTCGTGGAGTCGCCATCCCCCGAGATGTACGCCCCGCGCCGACCCGCGCGCGCCGCCAAGGGCACGAGCGATTCCGACGCCGGAGCCGACGCCAATCAACCCTCGCGCCCGCCGCCCCCCCTCTGGCTCCGCGACCGAGCCATGCTCGAACTCATGTATGCCTGCGGCCTGCGCGCCTCCGAGGTCGGCGCCCTCTCCATGCGCGACATCCTCGCCGACCTCTCCGTCGTCAAGATCACCGGCAAGGGCGACAAACAACGCCTCGTCCCCATGGGCAAGTGCGCCGAACTCGCGCTCGCGACCTATCTCAACGAGTGCAGGCCTGAACTGGCGCGCGAACGCGCGTCCCAGGAAGAGCCGCGTTGGGAA
>CAYVSR010000420.1:0-2960 GCA_964453125.1 uncultured Phycisphaeraceae bacterium
AGGTCGCCCACGCCGTGCTCGAGCCCCGCGCCCTGCCGTACGTGCTGGAGCTGCGGTTCGGCTCGGAATCGCTCCCGCCGGACCCCACGCCCGAGGCGGGCCGGCGCGAGCAGACGGAGCGCTTCTGGACCTCGTGGGCCCGCTCGCTGCGCCCGCCCGACCTGGCGCGCGACCTGGTCGTGCGCAGCGCGCGGACGCTCAAGGCCCTGAGCCACGGGCCGACGGGCGCCATCGCCGCCGCCGCCACCACCAGCCTTCCCGAGACGATCGGCGGCGTGCGCAACTGGGACTACCGGTTCTGCTGGCCGCGCGACGCGTGCATGGCGGCGCGCTCGCTGCTGCGCCTGGGCAACACGGGAGTCGGGCTGCGCCTGCTCGACTGGCTGCTGGGCGTGCTCGAGCGCGTGGACTCGCCCGAGCGCCTGCGCCCGATCTACACCGTGTCGGGGCGCGACCTGCCCCCCGAGGCGGAGATCAGCGAACTGGCGGGCTACGCCGGTTCGCGCCCGGTGCGCATCAGCAACGGCGCGGCGCGGCAGGTGCAGCTCGACGTCTTCGGGCCCATCGTCGATCTGATCGCGGCGCTCGCCGAGGCCGGGGCGCCCCTGACGCCGGAACACTGGCGCCTCACGTGCGCGATGGTCGGCGCCATCGCAGCCCGATGGCGCGAGCCGGACGCGGGCATCTGGGAGGTCCGCACCGCCGGGCGGCGCCACACGCACTCCGCGGCGATGTGCTGGTTCGGCGTGCACCGCGCCGTGCGCGTCGCGCAGGCGTTCCGGGGAGAGGCGCCCCCGGAGTGGCTGGCCCTCGCAGGCGAGATCCGCGACGACGTCCTCCGGTTCGGGTGGTCCAACTCGCTCGGCGCGTTCGGGGCGGGGTATGACCTCGAAGAGCCCGACGCGGCCACGCTGCTCATCGGGCTCACGGGCCTGCTGCCCCCGGACGACCCGCGCTGGCTGGCGACGCTCGAGATCGTCCGGGCCCGGCTGACCGAGGAGGCGTGCGTCCGGCGGTACGACTACGACGACGGCCTGCCCGGCCGCGAAGGGGGGTTCCTGCTTTGCACTGGGTGGCTGATACAGGCCCTGGCGGCCGCCGGACGCCCGGACGAGGCCCGGGGGCTGTTCGAGGGGCTGTGCCGGTCCGCCGGGCCCACGGGGCTGCTGCCGGAGCAGGTGGCAGGCGGGCCGGGGGGCGCAGGGCTGGGCAACCACCCTCAGGCGTACTCGCACGTGGCGATGATCGACTCGGCGGTGGCGCTGGCGGGGGCGGTCGGCGGCAGGTGATTGGGAGGCGCGTCGGGCTTCCTTGCGGGCCGGGAAGGCGCCGCTATACTCTCGACCCCTCGCCCTCGGGGCGTCTGGGCCGTACGAACGAACCGTCAGTCGTGGGCGCCGAGGCGGCGCCGTCTGGATGTCTCGCCCGCATGCCGACCATCAACCAGCTGATCCGAAGCCCCCGCGTCCCGCAGACCGCCAAGTCGAAGGTGCGTGATCTCGCGGCCTCGCCGCAGAAGCGCGGCGTGTGCCTCCAGGTGCGCACGGTGACGCCCAAGAAGCCGAACTCCGCGCTCCGCAAGGTGGCGCGCGTGCGCCTCTCCAACGGCAAGGAAGTCTCGGCGTACATCGGCGGCGAGGGGCACAACCTGCAGGAGCACTCGATCGTGCTGGTGCGCGGCGGGCGCGTCCGCGACCTTCCCGGCGTGCGCTACCACGTGGTGCGCGGCTCGCTGGACTGCCTGGGCGTCGAGGGGCGCAAGCAGGCCCGGTCGAAGTACGGGGCGAAGAAGGGCAAGTAACTAAGAAGGCACGTAGGCACGCAGGCACGTAGGCCTGAGACAAGCATCGACAACCGGCAAGTAATCGGCGTCCCCGCCCGGGACGGCCGGTGAACATGCAGGGCCGCCTCGGGGCGGCCGGATGAGCCAAAGGAGACCTGATGGGCGGCCGAATCACCAAATCGGAAGAGCAGCTTCGTCCCGACCCCCGGTTCGGCGACAGGACTGTCTCGAAGTTCGTGAACTGCATCATGTACGACGGCGCCAAGGGCGCCGCGCTGCGCGTGATGTACGACGCGATGGATCTGATGCAGGAGAAGCTGAAGACCGAGACAGACCCGAACGCGCCGAAGACGGCGGTCGAGGTCTTCCACATGGCGATCGAGAACGTCAAGCCGCACGTCGAGGTGCGGAGCAAGCGCGTGGGCGGCGCCAACTATCAGGTGCCGATGCCGGTGAACAACCGGCGCCAGCAGAGCCTGGCGTTCCGCTGGATCCGCGACTCCTGCCGCGGCGAGAAGGGGCGGCCGATGGCCCAGCGCCTGGCGGACGAGCTGTACGCCGCGGCGAAGAAAGAGGGCAAGGCGATGCAGACGCGCGAGCAGACGCACCGCATGGCCGAGGCGAACAAGGCGTTCGCGCACTTCGCGTGGTGATCGCGGGCTGAGCGGGCCCCGGTGGGGCGAGCGGACCGGAATTTGAACAGGCATGTACCCCGCTCAGGCGGGGTTTTTCACGGGCGCTGAGGAGCCAACCCCGGCGGAAAATTGGGCGCAAGCGCAACAGGGGCGGTGACTTAGTGACTATTCGGGACGGCCGCTGAGGACGCTTGAAAAACCCAGAAAAAGTGTCGGAAAGGTGTTGCGTTGTGGGTGGGAGTGGGTAATATTCCCAAACACCGACGACGGGCGTGCGGGCCCGGTCGCCGGGCCATCGCCCGCTCTCGCGAGGTCGCGGTTGGGGAGTCCGATGCGTGGTCTTCGCCGGCGCCTACGAGCACACGATCGACGCGAAGCAGCGGCTCGCGATCCCCTCGGAGATCCGCGCCAAGCTTCGCCCCGAGCGCGACGGCGCCACGTTCTACGCGGTTGCCTGGCCCAAGGGCATCATTCGGCTGTACACGCAGAGCCGCTTCGAGAAACTCGCGGAGTCGCGCTCGCAGACGCTGACGCAGGACGAG
>CAYVSR010000421.1:0-2956 GCA_964453125.1 uncultured Phycisphaeraceae bacterium
GCGCCGGCTCGGCGCGCGGCAGGTTGGGCGTGGTCACCGTGGGCGCCGAGGCGCTCGCGCTGGCGCTGCCCAGCGAGAAGGCGCGCGGGCTTGGCGCGGCGGAGATGGTGGGTGGCGAGACGTCGGGCGAGGGCACGCGCGAGGGCACAAACCTCGCCGCGGGCGTGCGCCTGGCCCTGGCCATCAAGCCGGAGGATGCGGCCCAGCGCATCGTGCTGATCAGCGACGGCAACGAGACAGAGGGCGGCCTGCTCGGCGCGGCGGAGGCGGCGCGCGCCGCGGGCACGCCGATCGATGTGCTGCCCATCGAATACCGCATCTCGAACGAGGTGCTGCTCGACCGCCTCGTCGCCCCCGCGACGGCGCGCCGCGGCGAGACGACGAACGTGCGCCTGGCCCTGACGGCGACCAAGGCGACCACGGGGCGCGTCACGCTGCTGGCCAACGGGCAGCCGATCGATCTTGACCCCGATGCCCCCGGCGCCGCGGCCGCGGTCACGCTCACGCCCGGCGTCAACGTGGTTCGCGCGCCGATCGCGCTGCCGATCAGCGGGCCCACGCGTTTCCGCGCCGTGTTCGAGCCGGACGACGCCTCGGGCGACACGGTCGTCGAGAACAACGAGGCCGAGGCGGTGACGTTCGTCAGCGGCGAGGGGCGCGCTCTGGCGCTCAGCGACGACCCGCCCGCGCACGAGTCGCTCCTCCGCGCGCTGCGCGAGGCGGGCATCGAGATCGATCTGGCGCCGACCCCCGCCGCGTTCGAGTCCCTCGTCGATCTCGGCGCGTACGACGCCGTGCTGCTGCTCGACACCGAGTCGTACGGCTTCACGCAGCGCCAGCAGGAGGAACTCCGCGCGTACGTGCACGATCTTGGCGGCGGGCTGGTGGTCGCGGGCGGGCCGCACTCCTTCGGCGCTGGCGGGTGGATCGGCTCGGCCCTGGCGGACGCGATGCCCCTCTCGCTCGACCCGCCCCAGAAGCGCCAGCTGCCCCGCGGCGCGCTCGCCCTGGTCATGCACTCGTGCGAGATGCCGCGCGGAAACTACTGGGGGCAGAAGGTGGCGCTGGCGGCGGCGGGGGCGCTCTCGCGCCTCGACCTGGTGGGCGTGGTGGAGTTCAACTGGAACGTCGGCGGTGTGGGCTGGGCGTACCCGATGCAGGAGGTCGGCGACGGCGCCGGGGTCGGCCGCGCGATCAACAACCTCGTGTTCGGCGACATGCCCGACTTCACATCCATCCTGCAGAGCGCGCTCAAGGCGTTGCAGGAGGCGCAGGCCGGGCAGAAGCACTGCATCGTGATCTCCGACGGCGACCCCGCGGGCCCGGGCTCGGCGCTGGTGCAGCAGTTCATCGACGCGGGCGTCTCCATCAGCACGGTCGCGGTGTTCCCGCACAGCATGGGCGCCGCCTCGCCGGACGTGCAGAAGATGCAGGCCGTGGCCAACGCAACGGGCGGAAACTTCTATCTCGTGAACAGCCCCGCGGGCGTCGCGACCCTGCCGCAGATCTTCACGCGCGAGGCGCAGACGGTGAAGCGCTCGCTGATCTGGGAGGGCGACCCGGTGGCGCCGGCGATCACCAACGGCGCGGCGGAGGCGATGCGCGGCATCGACGGGCTGCCCGCGGTGACGGGCTACGTCGTCACCGGCGAGCGCGAGGGGCTCGCCCAGACCACCGCGACCGTGCAGGGCCAGGACCCCTTGGTGGCCCAGTGGCAGTACGGCCTCGGGCGCAGCGTGGCGTACACGTCAGACGCGACCACGCGCTGGGCCGGGGCCTGGGTCTCGTGGGGCCAGTTCCGCGCCTTCTGGGAGCAGCACGTGCGATGGGCCATGCGCCCGACGGGCTCGGCGGACGTGCGCGTGACAACCGAGTCTCGCGGCGAGGAAACGCTGGTGTCCGTCGATGCGCTCGACTCCTCCGGCGGGCCGCTGAACTTCGCGCGCATGCGCGGGCGCGTCGTCTCGCCGGGCCTCAAGGGCGAGGCGCTCGAGCTGCGCATGACCGGCCCGGGGCGCTACGAGGGGCGCATCCGCACGCCCGAGAGCGGGGCGTACGTCGTGAACGTGCAGTACGACGCGCCGGGCGCGACCGCCGATGCCCCCGCGCAGCGCGGCGTGGTGCAGGCGGCGGTCGTGCGCCCGCGCGGCGACGAGCGGCGCGCCCTCAGCAGCAACGCCGCCCTGCTGCGCCGCGTGGCCGAGGCCACCGGCGGGCGCGTGCTCACGGGCGACCCGACGAAGGACGACCTGTTCTCACGCGAGGGGCTCACCATGCCCGCCTCGCGCACCAGCATCTGGGCGCTGCTGCTCATCCTCGCGGCGGGCGCGTTCCTGGTGGACGTCGGCGTGCGCCGCGTGCGCATCGACGTGCGCGCCATCGCCGCGTTCGCACGCCGCGCGCTCTCGAAGCGCGAGCGGGCCAGCGAGCGACAGATCGGCGCCATGCGCGCCGCCAAGGAACGGGCCCGCACCCGCGTGGGCGACGAGGCATCGCTTGCGTCGCGCAAGTTCGAGGCCCCGGCCGACGGCGGCGGGCTGCGCTTCGACCAGCCCGCCGGCGCGCCCACCCCCGTGATCGGCGAGGATGGGGGCGCACCGGCCGCGCCGCCGGCGCAGCGCGCGAACGAGCAGCCCGCGAACGACGAAGAAGGAATGTCGAGGCTCCTGCGCGCCAAGCAGCGCGCCCGAGACCCGAACCGGGACCAGTTGTGAACCCAGCGAACCGGCGCCGCCGAGCGGCGCAGCGAAGGCGAGGTTGAGCGATGGCGATGCAGACGAATCGGGGCGTGGAAACCGTGCAGCCGGAGACCTCGGCCGAGGTGCGCGCCCGCTGCGAGCAGTTCCGCCAGACGTTCGAGCGCGTGGCGGAAGCCGTGGGCAGAGTGATCGTCGGTCGGCGCGACGCCATCGACCTCGTGCTCACCTGCCTCTTCACCGGCGGCAACGCGCTGCTC
>CAYVSR010000422.1:0-2955 GCA_964453125.1 uncultured Phycisphaeraceae bacterium
TCCGAACGCCTTCCCCCTTCCGGCAGGACTGAGAGGATCCCCCCCGGCGCCGCCCCCCAGCGCCCCCCGCGAGGCCGCCGCGCCGCAAAACTCCGGCGTGACGCGCCGATTCCCCGATAGTCCGTCGCACGCCCCCAGCGCACACACACGCATGAGCCCAGCGCCCGACAACAAGGAAACGTACCGCGACCTCATGCGTGAGCGCCTCAGGGAACTCACGCTCGAAGAGGTCCAGGAGCGCTCCGTCGCGCTGTGCAAGCGCCTCGCCGCCGCCGACTTCTTCGAGCCCGCCCAGACCGTCATGGTCTACCTCCCCGTCCCCGGCGAGGTCGACATCGCCTACCTCGCGCTCCGCTGCTTCCAGGAGGGCAAGACGGTCTGCGTCCCCCGCATGGACTGGAAAGAGCGCCACATGCAGGCCATCGAGATCCGCGGGTTCGACGACGCCTTCGAGCAGCGCAAGCACGGCGTGCGCGAGCCCATCGCCGGCCGGCCCATCCCCACCGACGAGATCGACCTCGTCCTCGTCCCCGGCCTCGCCTTCGACTCCGCCGGCAAGCGCCTCGGGCGCGGCGGCGGCTTCTACGACCGCTTCCTCGCCCAGCCCGAGTTCGCCCGCGCCTCCGCCGCCATGTCCTGCGGCGTGTGCTTCGACTTCCAGATCATCGAGACCGTGCCCGCCCTCGCGCACGACGTCCCCGTCCGGGCCGTCGCGTCCGATCGAAGGCTGGTCCTCTGCGCCGCAAAAAACCGATTCTCCAAGTAAGCCCCGCGCGACCACCTGGCCGCCCACCGGGGCTATCGTTGCGCCCCCCGTCTCACCCGGGGCGCTCTGCCCGTTCACGGCATCACGGAGGATGACCGACCCATGGCGCTCGCTTCCCAGACCGCCCGTCTTTCCGAAGTCGGCCGCACCTCATTCCGCTCCGGCCGCCCCCGCCGGCGCGCCCGCCTCGGCCCCGCGATCCTCGCGCTGGCTGTCGTCGCCGGGCTCGGCGTACTCGGCTGGTTCTGGCTCGCCGACCACGCCCCCAAGGAAGCCGCCGCGGGCGACGCGGCGACCGCCCTGCGCGACCCGCTCAACGCCACCTTCAGCACACTGCCCGCGGGCGGCGCGGCCGGCGCATCGAACGGCGCGGCCACGCCCCCGGTCAACCCAGCGCCCGAGCCGCTCTCGGTCATCAACATGGGCGCGGTGAAGAACCCGCAGGCGCAGACCAACACCGGCGCCAGCCCCGCGATCGCCAATCGCTCCGACCCGACCGCGAACCCGCCGCAGACGACGCCGGCGCAGCAGCCCGCGAATTCGCCCGGCGCGCCCGGCGCCTCGCCCAGCGCCGCCGCCCCCTCCACGGCGCAGAACCCCAACCCTGCGCCGCCGAGTGCGCCGCCCGCCGCGAACCCCGCGCCCGCGTACGTCCCCGCGTCCGTCACCGGCGCCGTGTCCACCGCGATCTCCGACGCCGACCGCCTGGTGAGCGCAAACCGCCTCGTCGAAGCGCGCACGCTGCTCAACGGCGCGCTGGCCAGCGCCGCGCCCAACTCGTCCGACGCCGCCGCCCTGCGCGACCGTCTCGGTCGCATCAACGAGACACTGGTGTTCTCGCCGGCCATCGCCCCGGGCGACACGCTCTCCGAGGTCTACGCCGTGCAACCCGGCGATTCGCTGGTCAAGATCGCCGCGAACAACAGCCTCGCGGTGGACTGGCGCCTGATCCAGCGCATCAACAAGATGGCCGACCCGCGCCGCCTCACCGTCGGCCAGAAACTCAAGCTCGTCCGCGGCCCCTTCCACGCCGTGGTGAGCAAGGCCGACTACCGCCTCGACCTTTACGCCGGCGACCCCGCCTCGCAGGGCGACCGCGTGTTCATCCGCTCTTTCCGCGTCGGTCTTGGCGAGAACAACAGCACGCCCCTGGGCTCGTTCGTGGTGCGCCCGCAGAGCAAGCTCATCAACCCCACGTGGGCCAACCCGCGCACCGGCGAGTTCTTCGCCGCCGACAACCCCAAGAACCCCATCGGCGAGCACTGGATCGGCCTCGACCCCGCCGACGCCGCGGCAGCCGCGCACACGCAGTACGGCATCCACGGCACGATCGGGCCCGACTCGATCGGCCAGCAGAAGTCGATGGGCTGCGTGCGCCTCCTGCCCGACGACATCGCTTTGCTCTACGAACTCCTCGCGGACCGCGTCAGCACGGTGCGCATCGAGCCGTAACGCCCGCTGACGCGAGCCGACTGACAACGACATGCCTTGACGTGCCACGGACCCGCGCTTTGCGGGTCCGTGTTCTTTTGCGAGGAACTCACGTCAGTTCGCTCCTCCACGGACCTTCCTCGAAGGTCCGTGCCACGACGACCACGTGCCCCGATCACCCCTTCACGGGCCCCTTTCCAACCCCCTCCAGCACGAGCAAAATCCCCCCATCCCGCCTATACTTCTCCGGTCCCGGGAGACGCTCCCGGGGATCGCCGAAAAGGACGCAAAAAACCCTCTGGAACGCATGCCCACACCCCCCGCCGGACTGTCCGAAAAAGCCCCCGTCGAGGTCCCCTCCTCCGGCGCCCGGCCCGCCCACGGCGCGGCCCCCGCCGACGCGCCCGCCGCGTTCTCCAACGCCGTCTCCGGCAAGGCCTACACCGAGGACTCCATCAAGGTCCTCGAGGGCCTCGAGGCCGTGCGCAAGCGCCCGGGCATGTACATCGGCGACACCGGCGTCGCCGGCCTCCACCACCTCGTCTACGAAGCGGTCGACAACTCCATCGACGAGTGCATGGCCGGCCGCGCCACCACCGTCTCCGTCATCATCCACGCCGACGGCTCCATCTCCGTTATCGACGACGGCCCGGGCATCCCCGTCGGCGCCATGAAGCACGAGAACCCCGCCTTCGACGGCAAGCCCGCCGTCGAGATCGTCATGACCGTCCTCCACGCCGGCGGCAAGTTCGGCGACG
>CAYVSR010000423.1:0-2944 GCA_964453125.1 uncultured Phycisphaeraceae bacterium
AGGCGCGAGCAACGACGGGTGGCGGCGCGCGAGCGGGCCCGCGGTGCGCACGCCCGCGGCGCCGGGCTCGGACGTGGCGGCGGCGGCGCTGAAGCCCAGCCTGCCGTCGGACCCGACGGTGGGCTTGAGGTCAACGTACGCCCCGTCGCGGAGGACGGTGATGTCGATGGGCTTTCGCGCGCTGCGCCGGATCTCGGCGATGGCGGAGGCGCTGTCGGGCCACTCGATTGGGCCGATGCGCGCGACGATGTCGCCGGGCTTGAGGCCCGAGGCCTCGCCCTGGGCCACGACGTGCCCGACGCGCATGGGCGCGGCGATGCCGAGCAGGTGCGTGACCGGCCATTTGGGCGCCGCGGGGTCGTCGCCGATGGCGATGGGCTGCGTCTGCAATCGGGGGAGCGCGGCGAGGGTGACCTCGGTCACGCTTCCTCGCTGGCCCTTGGGGGCGGGCGAGCGGAACGCCGCGCGCACGGGCGCGCCGGCGGCGCGCTCCACGGCGCGCTCGAGTTCATGCGCGAACTCCGCGGGCTCGCCGTTCACGGAGACGAGCGTGGAGCGCGGCTCGACGCCGAGCAGGCCGGCCTCGTCGAACACGCGGCGAGCCCGGGCGGCGCTGTCTGGCGCAGCGTCGGGCGGGCCGAGCAACTGGCCCGACGACGCGGGGAAGACGCCGAGGTCGAGCAGGCCGGTGGCGTCGTTCACGGTCGGTTCGGCGGTGAGGGCGAGTTCGCGCCCGTCGCGCTCGACCTCGAGGCGCAGCGGCGCGCCCTTCTCGGCCATCGCCACGGCGAGCGCGAGGTCGTTGAACGAGCGGATGGGCTTGGCGTTGATGCGCGTGATGTGGTCGCCGGGCAGGAGCCCGGGCGCGGAGGCGTCGGCGGGAACGGCGAGCGCCGCGGCGGAGCCGGGATCGACCTCGCCGACGACGGAGGACTCGACGCGCAGGCCGATCATGAAGACCAGGATGAACAGCGCCGCCGCGAGCACGAGGTTCATCACCACGCCGGCGCTGATGATGACCATGCGCTTGCCCACCGGGGCGGCGAGGTAGGAGTCGGGCATGGCGGCGATGGCCGCGGGCGTGGCGGCGAGGTCGTCCTGCCCGAGCATCTTCACGTACCCGCCGAGCGGGAACCAGTTGAGGCGATACTCGGTGGCGCCGACATCGGCGCGCCGGCTCGCGGGCAGGGATTCGTACTCGCGGCGCGACGAGCCTCGCCGCCAGCCCAGGCCCTTGCGGTACGAGCAGATCGCCGAGCCGAAACCGACGGCGAATTGGTCCACACGCACCCCCGCCCAGCGCGCGGCGAGGAAGTGGCCGAGTTCGTGCACGACGATGACCAGCCCGAAGCCCGTGACGACGAGCAGCAGGTCGCGGAGCGTGGAGAGGAGCGAGAGCATCGGTGAACTGTAGGTTGCGGCTCAGGCCGTCGCAGCGCCGGAGCGCGCGCCGGGCGCGGCGACCACGGCGTGCGCCGGCGCCAGGCGCGAGGCGACGAACCGACGCGCCTCCGTGTCGGCCTCGGCGACGTCCGCGAGGTCGCGCACGGGCGAGTCGCCCACGTGGGTCAGCGCTTCGCGCACCAGACGCGGGATCATGCCGAACGGCGCTCGGCGCGCAAGGAACGCCTCGACCGCCGCTTCGTTGGCCCCGTTCAGCACGGCGCCGGCGGTGGAGAGCGGTCGGTCGATGACCTCGTTCGCGAGGCGCAGCGCCGGGAACCGCTCGTGATCGACGGGCTGGAAGTCGAGGCGCGAGAGCGCAGCGAGGTCGAGGCGCGCCGAGCGGCCCGCGGCCCTTCGCGGGAACGTGAGCGCGCACTGGATCGGCGTTCGCATGTCCGGCGCGCCCAGCTGGGCGAGCACCGAGCCGTCCACGAACTCGACCAGCGCGTGCACGATCGACTGCGGGTGGATCACCGCGTCGAGCCGGTCTGCAGGCAGCCCGAACAGCCAGTGGGCCTCGATCAGTTCGAGCGCCTTGTTCATCAGCGACGCCGAGTCCACCGTGACCTTCGGGCCCATCGACCACGTGGGGTGGTTCAGCGCCATCTCGGGCGTGGCGTTGTAGACCTGCTCGGCCGGCAGCGCGCGGAACGGGCCGCCCGACGCTGTGAGCGTGACGCGGCGCACATGCGCCCCAAGCGCGCACGGGGGCACGATGTCGCGGTCGAAGCACTGCCACACCGCGGAATGTTCGGAATCCACCGGCAGCAGTCGCGACCCCGAGGCCCGCGCCAGCGGCACGACGAGCGAGCCCGCCGCAACGAGCGTCTCTTTGTTCGCCAGCGCGATGTCGCGCCCCAGACGCGCCGCGGCGATGGTCGCGGGCAGCCCCGCGGCGCCCACGATCGCCGCGAGCACGATCTCCGCCTCCGTCTCGATCACCAGCCGCTCGGCCGCGTCGGGCCCGAGCAGGAGGGTTCGCCCCTCGCGCGCGGCGCGTGCGACCAGCGCGGGGCCCTCGGCGCCGGGGTTGGTGAGCGCCAGCGCGCGGGCGCCGGTCTGTCGGGCCTGTTCGAAGAGCAGTTCGCCGTTCGAGCCCGCCGCCAGCGCGACGATGTCGACGCGCGATGCGCCGGGCTCGCCCCGGTCGGCGAGGGCGCTGAGGCTCTGGGCGACGTCGATCGTCTGTCGCCCGATCGAGCCGGTCGAGCCGAGCAGGATGAGCCGGCGTGCGCTGGTCATGCCCGGTTCACTCCGTGTCGCCCGCGCCGGGCGCGGGCGGGGCGCCACCGGCCTTGCTGCGCCCGCGTCCGTCGCGACGGCCGCGCTTTTTCTTGACGACCGCGCCCTCAGCCGGGGCCTCGGCTTCCGCGTCGGCGTCCACCGCGGCGTGCGCTGGCTTGGCGCCCAGCGGGGCCGGCTTCACCACGATCGGAGCGACGTCCCACGAGTCGCCTCGCGAGGGCGCGGGGCGCGGGGCCTCGGGTTGTTCGACGCG